>JBDRPM010000111.1:0-29458 GCA_043827005.1 Pseudomonadota bacterium
GCTGGGAATGTCACACAAACCCCAAGGAGATTGAATGATGAAAAAGAGCAGAAGAAGCTTTCTTAAAGTAGCAGGTATTGCTGCCATTGGGTTAGGTGCTGCTCCGGCAATGAACTTTGCTGCATCTGATTCTCATGGCACTGCCCAGGCGATAAAAAGCAAAAATGCCCAAGCGCTGACAGCGCACCGCTGGGGCATGGTAATTGACATGAATAAAATCACGGATGAAGTGGTGGAGGCTTGCACCGAGGCCTGTCACAAAGCCCATAACGTTCCTGATTTCAACCATGAAGTGAATGCAGAAAAATTCCCAGGCACACGGCCGGTGAACCACAAACAGGAGATCAAATGGCTTTGGGAAGAAGAGTTCCACAATGCATTTCCAGACAAGGAAGATGAATTTCTGGCTGAAAAATTTCATGAACTTCCCTTTCTTGTGACCTGTAACCATTGCAAAAACGCTCCCTGTGTCCAGGCCTGCCCGACCCAGGCCACATTTAAAAGAGCGGACGGCATCGTCCTGATGGACTTTCACCGCTGCATTGGCTGCCGGTTCTGCATGGCAGCCTGTCCGTTTGGTGCCAGAAGTTTTAACTTCAGAGACCCCAGACCGTTTATCGAGACTGTCAATCCCGATTTTCCCACCCGCTCCAAAGGCGTTGTGGAAAAATGCAACCTGTGTGCCGAACGTCTGGCCAAAGGGGAACAGCCCCATTGTGTTGAAGCCAGCGGGGGTGCCATTGTGGTTGGCGATCTTGAAGATCCTGAATCTGAGGTTCGCGCACTTTTGAATGAACACTATACAATCAGACGTAAACAGTCTCTGGGCACCGAGCCCTCTGTTTACTATGTCATGTAAGAGGAGCGACTATGCTTGAAATAGCGATTAAAGGAAGTAGAAACTACTGGCTATGGATAGTCGGCCTGCTCGCTGTAATGGGAGCAGGGGCGATCGTTTATATTGACCAGTTCACCAACGGTCTGATGATCACCGGCATGAGCCGGGATGTTTCCTGGGGATTTTACATTGCCAACTTTACCTTTCTTGTGGGTGTTGCTGCAGGAGGGGTTATGGTGGTGATTCCCTATTATCTTCATGATTATGAAAAATTTCACAGAATCACCATTTTAGGAGAATTTTTAGCAGTTGCCTCTCTGATCATGTGTCTTTTGTTCATTGTCGTGGATTTGGGACAACCCACCCGCATGCTCAACGTATTGCTGTACCCCACCCCGCATTCCATGCTGTTCTATGACATGATCGTTCTCAACGGTTATCTGTTTTTGAACATTGTTGTGGGCTGGAAGGTATTGGAAGCAGAAAGAAATCAGGTTGAACCGGACTGGTGGACAAAACCTTTGGTGTATCTGTCCATTCCCTTTGCCATTGGAATTCATACGGTAACCGCTTATCTTTACTGCGGTCTTCCCGGACGGGGATACTGGCTGACAGCCATTCTGGCACCCCGGTTTCTGGCATCGGCATTTGCAGCAGGACCGGCTTTTTTGATTATTCTGTGCTATATCATTAAAAAATTCACAAAATTTGATGCAGGCTGGGAAGCCATCCAGACATTGTCCAAAATTGTCTGCTGGGCCATTATTGCCAACCTGTTCTTTTTTGCCTGTGAAGTTTTTGTGGTCTACTATTCCAATATTCCCGGACACAAGGCCCATCTGCAGTATCTGTTGTTCGGATACCACGGATATCATGCACTGGTCCCCTGGATGTGGACCGGACTGATCCTCATGGCCACGGGTGCAGTATTTCTGATCATTCCAAAATTAAGAAACAACAGAACCCTGCTGCCGGTGACCTGTGCCATGATTTTTTTCGGCGCATGGATCGACAAGGGCCTTGGCATGATCTCAGGCGGTTTTGTGCCCTCTCCTTTGCACCATGTGACAGAATATGCACCGACCGGAAAGGAAATCATCATTACCCTGGCTGTGTATGCCACAGGTTTTCTGGTGTTGACCATTCTGTATAAAATAGCCACAAAGGTTAAAGAAGAGGTCAACGGCTAGCCTGACCATCGAAAAAAAAATACTTTGTATTCAGGGGAGTTTTGTGGTTGAAACTCCCCTGTTTTTTAGACTATCTTTATGTTGACAAATTACGAAGACAAGTATATTATACAGAGTTTTTAAAATTGCGAAAAGTATTGAAATGATAAGGAGAGTTAAAAAATGTACGCAGTTATCAGAACCGGGGGAAAACAATACAAGGTTCAAGAAGACCAAATCCTGAAAGTTGAAAAACTCGAAGGCACCGAAGGTTCTCAACTTGAATTTGATGATGTCCTTTTGTATTCAGATGGAGAGACCATTACCCTTGGAAACCCGAAAATTGAGAACGCCTCGGTCAAAGCCGTCATTCTTGATCAGGGAAGAGATAAAAAAGTATTGGTTTTCAAGTATAAACGTCGTAAAGGCTATCGTAAAATGAGAGGCCACAAACAATTTTATACTGAAATTAAAATAGATTCTATTTCGGCTTAAATATTAAGATATAGACTATACGATCTATATAAAAAGCTCGAATACTAAGGAGATTATTTAAGATGTCACATAAAAAAGCAGCCGGTAGCAGTAGAAATGGCCGGGATTCACAAGGCCAGCGCCGGGGTGTAAAAAAATTCGGTGGAGAAAATGTTGTAGCCGGGAATATACTTGTCCGACAGGTTGGCACCAAACTTCATCCTGGAAGCAATGTCGGTATGGGTAGAGATTACACACTTTTTGCACTGATTGACGGTGTTGTCACCTTTGAAAGAAAAGGTCGCGACAGGAAAAAAGTCAGCGTTTATGAAGCGTGAAATTTGTAGATGAGGCAATTATCACTGTCAAGTCTGGAGATGGCGGGGCCGGATGTACCAGTTTTCGAAGAGAACGGTTCATTGAGTTCGGCGGACCTGACGGTGGAGATGGCGGTGATGGCGGTGACATTGTTCTGAAAGCCGACCCAGGCAAACGAACACTTTATGATCATCGCCGTCAAAGGTTATACAGAGCCCAGAACGGCGCGCCTGGTCAGGGCAGACAAAAACATGGAAAAAACGGTTTAAGCTGCACCATATCTCTTCCTCCCGGAACCATTGTCACCAATACTCAGACCCAGGAAATCCTTGTCGATCTATCCTTACCTGACCAAGAGGTCATCCTTGCCAGGGGCGGTCAGGGCGGCCGGGGCAACAAACGATTTGCAACTGCAACCAACCGGGCTCCCAGGCATCACCAGCCCGGAATCCCCGGGATTGAACTCAAACTTAAACTTGAACTCAAACTATTGGCTGACGTCGGTCTTGTGGGATTACCCAATGCCGGCAAATCCACCCTGATCAGTGCCATTTCAGCTGCCCGGCCCAAAATAGCCGATTACCCGTTTACCACATTGACGCCAAGCCTTGGCATGGTGGAACCGCCATTTGGAGAACCCTTTGCCGTGGCTGATATCCCCGGCCTGATCGAAGGGGCCCATGAAGGAATCGGACTGGGCATTTCATTTTTAAAACATATTGAAAGAACCGGCATTCTGGTTCACCTGATCGATGTTTCCCAGATTGCCCTGGATGACCCTTTGCATTCATTCAGATTGATCAACAATGAACTCACGCAATACAGCAAAACCCTTGCACAAAAATCACAGATAGTGGTTCTCAACAAAATAGACCTGCCTGATACACAAGAAAGAATAGATGCCTTTAAAGCAGCCCTTAAGGACATACAGATATTAACCATTTCAGCGGTAACGTCCAAAGGAACAAAAGAACTGGTCAACCTTTTATCCACGAAACTATCAAAGAGTTGAAACATGAAAATCGGCTTGTTTGGGGGAACGTTCAATCCGTTTCACAACGGTCACATCGGCATCAGCCTGTATGTCCAGCAAACCCAACAACTTGAAAAAATATTTTTTATTCCTTCCGGAACCCCTCCCCACAAATCCGAAACCGGCCTGGCATCGGCACAGGATCGCTATGAAATGGTCAAGGCCAGTTTAAAGGGCAGTAAAACCCTGCTGGTCTCAGACAAAGAATTAAACCGAAGCGGTCCCTCTTATACCATAGATACCATCAATGCTTTTAAGCAGGACCACAACCCTGACACCGAGTTTTATCTTTTAATGGGATCTGATGCCTTTTTGGACATCACCACCTGGAAAGCAAAAGATCAATTGTTTGAGATCATTAAAATCATCATCATGCTGCGGGGGGATCAAGTAAATTCCCGGACAATTGCCTCTTTTATTGACGAAAACATTTCAAAAGGATACACTTTCAACTCAACCAGCAGGATATTTTTTCATACCAAAAAACAGGAGATTGCCATCTGCCAGGTGCCTAAAATCGATATTTCATCAACCATGATCCGTAAACGAATCCAAAACAGACAATCCATTCATGGTCTTGTGCCTGACCCTGTTGAACAAATGATCAGAACAAAGGAATTATATCTATGAGCAATAGTGTTACACCCGATTCGATTCTTGAATCCTTTCTTATCCCGGCATTTGAGAGAAAAGCCTTGTCCGTTACAGCCATTGATGTCAAAAAACTGACTTCATACACGGATACGATCATCATTATCGAAGCCGGCTCCCACCGCCAGGTATCGGCCATTGCCGAACATATGGCCAAATCATTGAAAGCTGCGAAAATTAAAGCTCTTGGCAAAGAAGGCATTAAAGAGGGCGAATGGGCGCTCCTGGATTACGGGCATGTCATCATCCATATTTTTGAATCCAAGGCTAAAGCATTTTTTAATCTTGAAGGGCTGTGGGATGATGCACCGCGGTTTGACCTTTCCAAATTTAAAAACCAACCCAATACCGGGGAAAGCGATGATGGGGAAACAGAGGATGACTTTGAATCATAATCCAGTCCATATATTAATGATTCTTGATGGCTGGGGAATCAGTGACACCACATACGGCAATGCCTTTGCCCAGGCCAATACCCCGTTTTTGGATTCTTTGCTGGCAGATTTTCCCAGTTGTAAATTAACCTGTTCAGGAGCTGCCGTCGGCCTTCCCGACGGCACCATGGGCAATTCTGAAGTGGGTCATATGAATATTGGTGCCGGCCGGAAAGTACTTCAGGATTTTGTCCGCATCAACACCGCCATAACCGACCAATCCTTTTTTAAAACACCGGCCTTGCTGGACGCAATGACACAGGCGGCAAAAACCGGTAAAAGTCTTCATCTGATAGGGCTGCTGTCTGATGGCGGGGTTCACAGCCATATTTCCCATCTGTTTGCCTTAATTGAAATGGCAAAACAAAACAAGGTGAAACATTTGTTCATCCATCCCATTCTTGATGGACGGGACACCTCACCCACCAGTGGTATCCATTATGTCCGGCAATTGGAAGATTTTCTTGCATCCCTTGAATATGGTAAAATTGCCTCTCTTGTCGGCCGGTACTGGGCCATGGACAGAGATACCCGATGGGATCGGGTCGAACGGGCCTATAACCTGTTTACCCAGGCTGATGGCAATATTGCCACATCTACGGTTCAGGCAATCCAGAATGCCTATGACACGGGCAAAACCGATGAATTCATGGAACCCACCTGCCTGATGGATAAGACCTTAATTCCAGCCGGCAGAATCGAGGATGGGGATGGGCTCATTTTTTTTAATTTCAGAGCAGACCGGGCAAAAGAAATTACCCGGGCCTTTACTGAAAAAAACTTCACCGGATTTGCCAGAAAAACCTGTGTATCGCTGTCACACTTTGTCTGCATGACCCAGTATGATGAAACCTTTGATCTTCCGGTTGCGTTTGGTCCCCAGCATCTGAATCACATCCTGGGGGCAATTTTAAGCGCCAACAACATTTGCCAGCTGCGCATTGCAGAAACTGAAAAATATGCCCATGTCACCTATTTCTTTAATGGCGGAGATGAAAAAATCTTTGACCAGGAAGAAAGAATTCTGATCCCTTCGCCCAGAGAGGTGGCCACCTATGATCAAAAACCCCAGATGAGTGCGCAGATGGTCGCCGATACAGCCTGTGAAAAAATAAAATCCAGGAAATTTGGGTATATTATCCTCAATTTTGCCAACATGGACATGGTGGGCCATACCGGCATCATGGAGGCTGCAATCAAGGCCTGTGAAACCGTTGACACCTGCACCCGGCAGGTTGTCCATGCTATCTGGGAAACCGGGGGAACCGCTCTGATAACCGCTGATCATGGCAATTGCGAACAAATGATAGCCGAAGATGGAAGCCCTCACACCGCCCACACAACAAACCCGGTCAGATTAATTTTTGCCGGAGAAAACTGCAAAAACTTCAATGTAAAAGACGGAATCCTGGGGGACATTGCCCCAACCATTCTAAAATTACTCAATATTGATCAACCCATTGAAATGACCGGCACCTGCCTTATAAAAGCAGGTGTGTGAATAAGGCAATGAACATGAACGATATCATCACAGACTATATTACGGGAAAACCGGTCAGGAATGTCGGTCCCGAGGCCAGCCGCCAGGTGTTTGAAAAATTTTTGGTGGAACAAAAAGGCTATGCCAAAACAGATATCCACGTGGATACGCCGTTAACCGTCCAGTTTAAAGGAGAAGACTATCATTCAGCCATTGATTTGATTGTCCATTGCCATGATAGGGCTGTTATGGCCATCACCTGTGTTGCAGGTTCCATTGGGTCTTATGAAAGAGAGATTCTGGCAGGTGCCCGGCTGGTTTATGAGTACCAGATCCCGTTTGCTGTTTCAACTGATTCACAAAATGCCGTGGTCATGGATACGATTTCAGGCAAAACCGTGGGCCGTGGTATTGATGCTGTTCTCGACAAAAACGAGGCCTGTAAGATAATTGAATCCATACAATTTTCACGCCTTGAAGAAACAAGAAGAGCTCGGGAAATGATTATTTACCGTTCATTTAACCTGGAGAGAGTCAATATTTAATACCGATTTTAAGTTCATATAACGGCCATGGGCGGCCCTGGCATTTTACCCTGGCCTGCCCACAACAAAGCATGAAAGAATTCAGGGAGTTATCCTGTTCTTTCATATAAAAGAATGATTTGACGGTTTTTATATTTTAAAAATAGTTTAGTTTATGTACCCATAACATTTATTACAACCACAAAGAGTAGAAAATGACCCCATACATCTATCAGTTCGGCCCGAATCAAACAGACGGCAATGCATCACAAAGCGATCTGCTTGGCGGAAAAGGTGCCAACCTTGCGGAAATGGCACGACTCGGCCTGCCGGTCCCGGCAGGGTTTACCATATCAACCCGGTGCTGCAATGATTATTTTGATCTTGGCGGACAACTGCCAAAAGCACTTGATTCCCAACTGAATACAGCCATGACCTGCATTGAAACGCAAATGGGAATGCGATTTGGTGATCCGGACAATCCGTTGCTGGTCTCCTGTCGATCCGGGGCCAGAAGCTCCATGCCCGGCATGATGGAAACCATTCTCAATGTCGGCCTGTGCTCAACCACCATTCCCGGCCTGATTAAAAAGACCAAAAACCCATGGTTTGTTTATGATGCATACCGCCGCCTGATCATGATGTACTCGGATGTGGTCATGGAAAAAGCAGAACAGATCAAGCCAGAAGATGGCCTGGGCATTAGACTCCATCTGGAAATGATGATGAACAATCTTAAAAATGACCGGGGCTGCACCAATGATACCGATATCTCAGCCCAGGACATGCAAACCCTGTGTGAGCGGTTTAAAAATAAAGTAAAAGATTATTTAAAAACCGATTTTCCTGATACCCCAAAAGAACAATTGTTAGGATCCATTGGGGCGGTTTTTAAAAGCTGGAATGGGAAACGTGCAGTTTCCTATCGCCGGATCGAACATATCCCGGACAATTGGGGAACCGCAGTCAATGTTCAGAGCATGGTCTTTGGAAACATGGGGGCCAAATCAGCCACTGGTGTTGCCTTTACCAGAGATCCGGCAACCGGGGAAAACAAATTTTACGGCGAATGGCTGATCAATGCCCAGGGTGAGGACGTTGTGGCGGGAATCCGTACACCAAATCCCTTGAACAATGACACCAAAAATGCTCAGAACAAGTATCTTGAATCCCTTGAAGAGTCCATGCCGGAGATATACGCACAACTGGTTGGCATTCGCAATTTTCTTGAACACCATTACAAGGATATGCAGGATATTGAATTTACCATTCAAGAAGGCATTCTGTATATGCTCCAGTGCCGGGTGGGCAAAAGAACGGCAACCGCTGCTCTGAATATGGCCATGGATATGCTGGACGAAGGTCTGATTGATGAAAAGACCATGGTCTGCCGCATTCAACCCAAAAACCTGGATGACCTGCTTCACCCTGTGGTGGACGCAGAACATGAAAAAACAGCTGTCATCATTGCCGAAGGTCTGCCTGCTGGTCCGGGCGGTGCTGTGGGCCAGATTGTATTCACATCTGAAGATGCTGTTAAATGGGCCAAACTGGAAAAAAACGTCATCCTGGTCAGGGAAGAAACCAATCCTGAAGACATTGAAGGCATGCGGGCGGCCCGGGCCATTCTCACCGCCCGGGGAGGCATGACCAGTCATGCCGCACTTGTGGCAAGGGGCTGGGGAAAATGCTGTATTGTCGGCGCTGGAATGTTGAAAATCGATCTTGAAAAAAAATGTTTGCATGTGGGTTTGCATACCCTGAATGAAGGTGATTTTATCACATTGAACGGATCAAAAGGAATGGTTTATAAAGGGCAGCTGAAAATGAAAGATGCCCTGGAAAATCCGAAATTTCAAAAATTCATGAGCATTGCCGATACCTTCAGAACCATGACCATCAGAGCCAATGCAGACACACCGGACGATGCCAGAAAAGCAGTGGAATTCGGCGCAGAAGGGATCGGGCTGTTCAGGACAGAACATATGTTTTACGGGGCTGACTCGGGAAAAGCATTGTTCCTGTTACGGAAAATGATTTTAAGCCGCAGCCGGCAAGAACGCCAGGATGCTTTGGATGAACTGTTTCCCTATGTAAAAATTGAAATCGGATATACCCTTGATGTGATGAACAACCGGCCGGTCACCATTCGTCTGCTGGACCCGCCCCTTCATGAATTTATTCCCCAGTCAAAAGCAAACCAGCTTGAAGTGGCAAACGCCCTTCACATTGACCTTGAAGAATTGATCAAGCGCAGTGACCTGTTAAAAGAATCCAATCCCATGATCGGTCATCGCGGGGTCCGTCTTGGCATCACCTACCCTGAAATCACCCGGATGCAGATGCGGGCCATCTTTGAAGCCAGTGCCGAACTGATCAAAGAAGGGAAAAATCCATTGCCGGAAATCATGGTCCCGGTGACCTGCAATGAAAAGGAACTTGAATTTATCCGACAGATTGCATCAGATGTTTATGACCAGGTTATTGCATCCACCCGGATTGACTGTATCCCCCACATGTTCGGCACCATGATCGAAACACCCAGGGCTGCTCTGGTTGCCGATAAAATGGCCAAAACAGCAGAGTTCTTTTCTTTTGGCACCAATGATCTGACCCAGATGACCCTTGGGATTTCAAGGGATGATATTGGTTCGTTTATGAACGATTATATTGACAATGCTATTTTTGATTCAGACCCGTTTGCAAGCCTGGATCAGGAGGCAGTCGGTGCTTTGATACAAACAGCGGTTGACCGGGGACGTAACACTCGACCCGATATTAAACTGGGAATCTGTGGAGAACATGGGGGAGATCCTGCTTCGGTTGAATTCTGCCATAAGGCAGGCCTCAACTATGTATCCTGTTCACCGTACCGGGTGCCTATTGCCCGGCTTGCCGCAGCCCAGGCCGCGATTAAGTATACTTAAAGATGGGCATCCGCCTTAAACCTGCGGGTGATCATTTCAATGATTTCATCAGAACTGGTTTCAATGGGTTTATTGCTGACATCAATCATGGAAAACCCGCTGGTCACAAAATATTTTTGTGCAAACTGGATCTCTTTTTCAATGTCCTTGCGCGATGAATACGAATAAAAATCATTGGCACCAAGGCTCTCCTGGCGAAGCTTTCTGTGCGCCAGCAATTGATCGGCATTGATATTCAAGGCAATAATCCGCCTGCGATCGACAGCTTTGAGCGACTCGGGCATGGCCACGCCCGGCACACACGGGACATTGGCAACCTTCCATCCCATCACCGACATATACATGGATAATGGCGTTTTGCCTGCCCGTGACAACCCCACCAATACAATTTCCGCCTGGGTCAGGGTTTCCGGATTCAACCCGTCATCATGGGCCAGGGCAAAATCAATGGCTGTCACCTGTTTTAAGTCAATATGGTGATTTTCCCTGTAAAGCCCGGGTTTTTGAAGCGGCTCAAGGTTCAAGAATGCCTGTACTTTCGAAATCACCGGCCCCATCAGATCAATGTTCACAATTTTATGTTCAATGCCTTTGCGGGTCAAATACTGCCTTAAACTGGCATCCACAATGGTATGCACAATCAGACTTTCAATATCCTTAACCTTTTCGATCAATTCATCTACCTGGTTTTCAGAGCGGATATGAGGCACTTTGATCACGGTGATGTCACTGCCCGGAAACTGGACCAAAGTCGATTCCACCAGATTAAACGCATTGATCCCTTCACCGCAGGACGCTACATAAATCATTTGAAAATTATGTGAGTTCTTGGTTTCAGACATGGACCATTCCTCTTTGTAAGAACCTTGTGTCTTGATCTTTACAATTATATGTCAAGTTTTCACAACCCAGCAGAACAGGATGAGCCGGCTTCCAGAATGTGAAGTTATGTTTGAGCGAGCCCTTATGCTCAGCAGGCCATGGGAACCTCTTTATTGCAATACATGCAGAGCTTGGCCCGCTTTTTAATAATTTGGGCGCAAAATGGACATTCCCGGGTATAATGCCGTTCATGAAGCTGCGCAATGACCTTTGCCACAGCCTGCTGGAGAACCGGTGTGGGAAACTTGTGATTGATCAGATGTTCAGTGGCTTCAGGCCCGCCAAGCTCACCCACCATCTGTGCTGCCTTAAGCCTTGCTTTGGCCGGAATTTTGGGATCCAGACAAATTTTTAAAATTTCATCCCAGTCTTTTGACATATAATAATCGGTTAAGATGGAAAAGGTTTGTTTTAAAAGTTCTTTCTGGGCTTCCTGACGAATAAGGGTTTCATCATCCAGCATACCGCCCTGCCCGCCTATGGGACTGAACACCGGCATATATTCAAAATTTTGTTGACCCGGCTCCACATAACACCGGTAGGAGGATATGGATTCCATGGTTTCACTCATATGCTCCCACCCTTTTTTATAACTTGGGCACTCATCATTAAAGCAGACAAAAAGATAAGGGGTTCCCCATCCCAGTCCGTCGCTGAAATTGATGGGCGGCACTTCCCATAAGGTCATAACGATTTCACAATGCGGACAATGCGGTTTGTCCATTTTAAGATATTTTTCCAGCAATTCATCTTTTGTTTCAAACGCCATTATCGTGTTCTCCTTTAGTAGTCTGATGGTTTCAGGCTACAAAAGTAAGCACAGCCCTGTTTTTGTCAAACAAGTTTAACATGAACATCAAAATACGCCAGGGCAAAAAGAGATCTGCCCCCTTTTGCCCTGGTGTGTTTTAAAATACAAGAACGGGTTAACCGATAACAGCCAGAACTGCCCCTTTGGCAACAGAGTCACCGCTGTTAAAGTTAATGGCCGTGATCACACCGCTTTCTGGAGCCGGCAGGGCATTTTCCATTTTCATGGCCTCGATGACCACAACCGTATCCCCTTTATTGACAGAATCGCCTACTTTCTTTTCATATTTAATGACCATTCCGGGCATGGGGGACTTAACATGGGTACCGGTCGCTGCCGCTGCTGGTGCAGAAGCCGGTGCGGCTGATTTTTTGGGTGCTGGTGCCGTGGGCACAACCGGAGCGGCAGGCATAACCGGAGCGGCTGGAGCAACCGGAGCGGCCTGGGGCATGGGCACAGGTGCGGCATAGGTTACCATTGGTGCGCCACCTACTTCATCCACGCCCACTTCAAAATATTCACCCTCAACAAACACATTAAAGGTTCGGGCATATTCACTTTTTTCCGGCACAGCATTCAATGCTGATTTTTCAATCAACTCACCTTTTTTGGCCTTGGCAATCATTGCCTGCTGTTTTGCCACATCTTCCAGCGTAATCGGTTTTATGCTGTCCGGTATCGGTTCCTTGCCATACTTTTGCATAAGATATTTTTTACCCGTCACAGGGAAAAGGGCATAAATGATCAAGTCTTCATCATCCACTGCCAGAGAACCGATCTCTGCCTTTGCTTTTGCAAGCTCGGGTTCAAGCACTTCAGCAGGACGGCAGCTAATGGGTTCTTCGCCCCGTTCATATCCTTTCAATGCTTTTTTCTGAACCTGTGCATCAATGGGAACACTGGTTTTTCCATACAACCCATAGCAAAGATCTTTTACCTGGCCCGTGATCATTTTATACCGTTCATCCGGGGTATCAAACAAAACATTGTTGACAGTCTGGGTGCCCACAATCTGGCTGGTGGGGGTCACCAGAGGGATCTGGCCCAACTCTTTTCTGACACGGGGAAGCTCTTTGTAAACCTCACCGATTTTATCCAGAGCATCCATCTCCCGCAACTGGTTGACCAGGTTGGAGAGCATGCCGCCGGGTGTCTGGTGAAGCAATACATTGATATCAATAACAGACACCTTGGTATCATCCAGCAGATGTTTGTACTTGGGCAATACATCTTTTTCAAGAATCTCATTAATGTCTGCCAGTTTCTTGATATCAAACCCGGTATCCCTGTTGGTACCCAGCAAAGACATGACAAAC
Source organism: Pseudomonadota bacterium (assembly GCA_043827005.1). Lineage (GTDB taxonomy): Bacteria > Desulfobacterota > Desulfobacteria > Desulfobacterales > Desulfobacteraceae > Desulfobacula. The sequence goes on from JBDRPM010000111.1 coordinate 12,858, forward strand.
GGCTCCACAGCAGCGTGGGATGTGCGATAGGCATAGGGTGTCATACAGGCATCAATGATATCCACACCCGCTTCAATGGCTTTCATGTGGGTCATAGGAGACATGCCGGATGTAAAATGAGAATGCAGATGAATCAATGGGGTAACATTTGCTTTTAACGCTTTTACCAGTTCATAGGCATCATAGGGAGACATCAGGCCGGCCATATCCTTGATGCAGATACTGTCTGCGCCCATGGCTTCAAGCTCTTTTGCCTTTTTAATATAATAGTCAAGGTTGTAAACCTCTCCGCCCAGCCGGGGTTCGGTCAAAGTATAACAGATACATCCTTGAAAATGAGCACCGCACTCTTTGATCACCGGTGCAACTGCCTCAAAATTGCGATAGTCATTTAAGGCATCAAAGGTTCTGAACACTTCCATGCCGTTTTCAACAGTCTTTTTAACAAACAATTTGGCCAGATCATCGGCATAGTTTCTATACCCTACCAGGTTCTGACCCCTGAGAAGCATGGAAAACGGGGTCTTTTTAAAATAGCGTTTCAAAGTACGAAGTCTTTCCCAGGGGTCTTCTCCTAAAAACCTGTGCATGGTATCAAAGGTTGCGCCACCCCAGACTTCAACTGCCCAGAACCCGATCTCATCCATTTTTTCAGCCACAGGAATCATATCCTCTGTTCTGCCTCTTGTCGCAAACAGGGACTGATGACCATCCCGCAGGGATAAATCCTCTACCTTTAAAGGATTGGCCGCCTTGGGCCGGTCAATATCATAATTCATGTCTACCATTTTCACTTGTGTGTGATCACTCATGTATTCCCTCCAGGATATCTATATTTTTTGACTTTGTAATCTCTGATTATTTAAACATCCGCATCTGCATCATTGAATTTGCCTGCATCTGGTTCTGTCGTCCGGTTATTCCCCAGGTATTGCAGGGCTGTGATTTTGCCTGGTGCAGAACAGCCAAATCCTGACCAGCAGTCCCTGCCTGGAATGCATGTTGCGCAAACGCTTCTTCAGATGTTTTGATGTATGCAAAAACCGCGGCAATGGCCGCAGCCAGTTTCTTTTTATCCATTTTAATTCCTTATGCTCTCCCTATACCGGTATATTCCCATGCTTTTTGGCTGGTCTCATTTCTCTTTTTGTTGCCACTGCCTCTAAGGCATCAATGAGTCGAGCTCTTGTCTGGGAGGGTTGAATAACCGCATCCACATAACCTCTTTGAGCGGCACAATACGGATTGGAAAATTTTTCATTATATTCTGCAATTTTCTCTTTGCGCTTTGCCACAGGATCATCAGCTGCATCAATCTCCCGTTTGTGAATAATATTGGCAGCCCCTTCAGCGCCCATCACCGCAATTTCAGCTGTGGGCCAGGCAAATGCCATATCCGCACCAAGATGCCGTGAGCACATGGCAATATAAGATCCGCCATAGTCTTTCCGGGTAATCAACAACAGCTTTGGAACGGTTGCTTCAGAATAACACCACAGCAGTTTTGCGCCGTGCCGGATAATGCCACCCCACTCCTGATCACTGCCGGGAAGATAACCCGGCACGTCGGCAATGGTGAGCAATGGAATATTAAAGGCATCGCAGAACCGGATAAACCGTGTGGCCTTATCTGACGCATTAATATCCAGACATCCTGACATCTGGTTGGGCTGGTTGGCAATAATCCCGATCGATCGTCCGTTCAGTCGTGCAAAACAGACCACAATATTTTTTGCAAAATACTGGTGAGGCTCAAAATAGGTGCCGTCATCCACTATGGATGCAATCACCTCTTTAATATCATAGGCCTCATTGGGATTGTCCGGGATAATGGTATCCAACGATGCATCCGCTCGATCAGGTGCATCGGTCGGTGCCACATAAGGCGCATCTTCCATATTATTGGACGGCAGATAGGACAACAGGGTTCTGATCTGCAAGATAGCGTCTTCATCAGACTCACAGGCAAATTGTGCCACACCGGATTTTTCATTGTGGGTCATGGCCCCGCCCAGGTCTTCAAAAGTAATCTCTTCGCCTGTAACCGCCTTGATCACATTGGGACCGGTAATAAACATATAACTGGATTCTTTGACCATAAAGATAAAATCGGTCATGGCAGGTGAATACACCGCACCTCCTGCAGTTGGTCCCATAATCGCCGAAACCTGCGGGATCACTCCGGATGCGGCAGAGTTTCGAAAGAAGATCTCACCATAACCGGACAGAGCGTCAATCCCTTCCTGGATTCTGGCTCCGCCGGAGTCATTCATCCCGATAATGGGTGTACCGGCTTTTAAAGCCATATCCATTACCTTGCAGATTTTTTTGGCCTGCATTTCACCCAGAGAGCCTGCCCGGGCCGTAAAATCCTGGGCATAGGCAAAGGCCACTCTGCCGTCAATTTTACCGTGGCCTGTGATCACGCCATCGGCCGGAATCTGAATATCATCCATCCCAAAGTTGCCACATCTGTGGGAAACAAACATATCCAGTTCCCTGAAAGTTCCCTTGTCAAAAAGAATGTCAAGCCGTTCCCGGGCGTTGAGTTTTCCTTTTTCCCGTCGCGTTTCAAGCGCTTTTTTCCCGCCCATCTCCATGATCGCTTGCTCTTTTGATTTCAACCCTTGAAGTTTTTCAGAGGTGACTCCCATAATACAAACCTTTCTTTTTTTATATTTTTAACTATTCTTTGATGCAAAAAACATTGCTTATAAAACAGTTTTTCCAATATCCATCCTGTCTGATTACTTATTTTTACTGCTATCTCAGCATTTATCCGCTGAGAATACAATGTTTTGGCTCTTTTCGTCAACAACAATTTACCCTGCCTTAAGATCCTGACTCTCTGCCTATAGAACCATAAGTTTTGCGCAAATATTGTCTATTTTCCTTTATTTTCAATGATTTTTTCCATAATATTTGATGAATCCGCACAATCATTACAACCACAAATAAATGAATCAAACGCCATCATGTCAAGTTAATGCTTGTTTTTTAAAAAAACCAGGTTTACTGCGCCCCAGATGGCCTCTAACATTGCTTTTGTGCTTGCCTTTCATATTAATTGACGTTATGGTTGGAATAACAATAATATTTTTAACCGGTTACATTAAAATCCCAGGGGCTGTCGGATGGAATCGGACTATCGACATACCATACTCATCGTTGAAGGTAATGCTCAAAACAAAAAGGTTATTGCTTCCATTCTCCAGACCGAAGAGATCGACACTGTTTTTTCCGACACCGGAGCGTCTGCCATAGAAGAGATCAAGGTTGCAAAAAAGCCGTTTTCATTGATTGTCTCTGCCCAGAATCTTGAAGATATGGCAGGTATACCTCTGCTTGAACAGGCAAAAGAACTGGCACCCGACTCCATTCGTTTTCTGATGGCAGCCTATTCAGAGATAGAACTGATTATCAATGCGGTCAACAAGAGTTCTGTCCATCGTTTTTTAGTAAAACCCTTTGAACCCATAGATTTTCTAAAAGCAGTGCAATCCAGTCTCAAGCTGTATAATTCTTTTGTTGAGCATGAAAAATTATTAAAACTTGCCAAACAACAGAACTCTAAATTATATGAACTCAACTGCCAGTTAATGGAAACCGTCAAAAGTCATCAAAAAAACATTCTCAGACTGGACAATGAGATTAAAACCATAAACGATGAAATCCTGGCTCTCTCCTCCCAACAGCAAAAACCATCCAAACCTGTTTTTGATAAAATTTCAAACTATGTGGCCATTGATCAGGGCCTTGGTGCGGCAAAAATTGATGCTGCAAAAGTTGATGTTCTTTTTTCCGAAACCATTCACACGCTTTACAATCAGTTTGATGAGCTGGCCCAAAGGGCCGGGTTTGAAATGCCACACATAAACGGTGACACCCCATGACAGAAATCAGAAAGCCCGGCGTCATCATTCTGGAAAGTGATGAAAAAATTCTTGAAAAGGCCCGATCCATTCTGACCCAGTCCGGTTGGGAAGTCGTCTGTGAAAAAACAAGCATGGATGCATTAAACCGGGTTGCCCAATCCAAAAAATCTTTATTTGCTCTTTTTATCAGCAATTCCAAGCTGCCCAAAATGGAAGGCGATGATATCCTCAAACAGGTCAAAGCACTCTCACCCTTTACCCAGAGAATGATCATGCTGCCATCTGATCATCCTGACATTCTGATCAATGCCATTAACAAAGCCAAGGTTAATGCCTGCATCACCATTCCGTTTAAAGATGAAGACCTTATCGCTTTGGCTAAAGGCTGTTTTAAAAAATTCAAGCATGCTTTAAAAAAAGAACAACTCAAACGGATTACAGATCATCAGAACAAACAAATGTTTATCACAGCGCAAAAACTAAAAAAAAAAGATAACACTTACAAGCTTCTGATCGATGAAAAAAATGTACAGGTATTAAAATTAGAATCAAAAAAAAGAAAAATCAAAAATCAGCACCACCTGGATTCGCAAACCTCTCTTTCAGATCTGGTGAATCATAAAGGGATTCATCAGGTTCCGGATGCATTCAAAAATGAATTTTTATTTTTGTGCGATCTGATTATAAAAGAGTTTACCCCTTTGATCCAAAATCACCGAATCGATCCGGACATCTTCAGCATTGGAAGACTCTTCAATGATCCAGCCAAAGAGCCAGCCAAAGACCCGATAACTGAATCCCAAGAAAATCAGCCCCCAAAGACGGATCAAAAACCAGCCGAGGAAACGCCACAAACAGATGACAAAGAAGACTCTTTTGACCAGCCCTTAAAACAGATGCCTTCTCCAGAACTCATTCAAGACATATTAAAAGCAGTTTTTACCACGGCCATGGCATTAACCAGACAGGCATCCGCCCTGGAACCCAAACCCATCGTACTGGAAGAAAATGATCCTGATGATGCTGATGACGGGCAAACCAGTCATATTCTGGATGAATATTACAAGATTACCATTTCAGAAGATCACATTACCGCCTATATCAAAAGGAAAAAAGCACGGGATAATACTTCACTGCATCACACCAGCGCTGAGATTCTTGATTTGCTCAGGCACAAACAGATCTTTGCGGGCATCCTTGATGACGATGCCATTGATACATGGCTGGCAAAATCAACCGTGGACCAGATTGTAATTGCCACGGGCAAAGCAGCAGATCATGGTGAAAACGGCAAAATCATTTTTCATTTTGAAACCGAATTTACCAATCCGGGAAAAGTAAATGAAGATGGTACCATTGACTTTAAAGACCGGGGGAAAACCCCGTTTGTAAAAACAGGCGACCTTCTGGCGCAAAAAGTACCGGCCAGAGCGAGTGAAGCGGGCATGAGCCTTTCCGGCAGCCCCATCCCGGTGGAAGAAGTGGAAGACCCGGCCTTTGAAGCCGGCCCCGGCACCCAAATGTCAGAAGATGGCCTCAGCATCCATGCGGCCATTGACGGTCAACCCCACCTTGATAAACTGGGAACGATTTCTGTTAACTCGGAGCTGATCATTCCCGGTGATGTGGACTATAAAACCGGGAATATTGATTTTAATGGTAATATCGTTGTCAAAGGCATGATCAAAGAAGGATTCAAAGTCAAAGGCATCAATTTAACTGCCCAGGAAATTGAAGGCAGCATCATTGATATCACAGGGGATTTAAAGGTTTCTGCAGGCATTACAGACACAAATATTTCCGCCCATGGAAATATTTATGCCAAATTTGTCAGTCGTTCTAAAATAATGGGATTCGGAGACATCAATGTATCAAAAGAAATCTTAGACTCCAATATTTTTGTCAGCGGGAAATGCATCAATGACACCGGTCATATCATTGCCAGCAAAATCTGCGCCAAACTGGGAATCAATGCCGGCAAAATCGGCACCCCGTCTTCAAAGCCGTCCACACTGAAAGTGGGTATTGATGAGCATGTTGCCATCTTGAAAGAGCAGATTGAAAAAGTCCTTGAATCCTCGGTAGCAAAATCAAACCTGATCAAAGATGAAATCAAAAAACTGGAGAGTGAAGATCAGGCACTGTACAAGATTATATCAGAAAAAGCCCAGATTCAGGACCAGGCCCAGAACGAAATAAAAGAGATGGCTGCTGAATTAAAAATACTGAAAAATGCCAATGATACTGCACAGATCCCTTTGGTATTGGATGAAATTAAAAAGATAGAGCAGATAGCAAAAACAGCAGAAAAAGAACTGGGCGCAATTTTTGAGACCCAGGATCAAATCGCCAAAAATATTCAGAAACTAAAAAATCAGCTTGCTGCACTGGAAGAACAGAACAAAGCCCGTGTTCAGGAAAAAAAGGCGCTCAAAACCTTTTCAGAAAAAGAAAAACCCATACCCGTTGTCACCATTGCCAAAACCATTATCCAGGACAATATCATCAAAGGGCCTCACTCTTCCATGACATTGTCAGAAGACAGATCCAGATGCAAAATTCAAGAGCTAAAGTCACAGGAATCCGGCATCAACCTATTTGAAATGACCCTCTGCGACCTATAAGATAAGAGGATGGGGTCAAACCTTGAATTGTGAATTAAGCCTTTCGAATTGAATCCGCACCCTTTTTTCGGATCGAACTCTGCTGCCAAAAATACTGACAACCTTACTGACGCTTGAATATGTTAAACCAAACAAGTTGCCGATTTCCTGGTTGGACAGGTGGCCGGTCTTCCACAGTAAGTAAATCAGCATATCCCGCTTTTCTTTTTCATCATGTGCGATCTTTTTCCCAATGCAGGCTGATTCCAGATCAAACCCTAATGTTTGGGATGCGTTCTTTAAGAACTGTTGAGGATCGACAGGACGTAACAACCGATTTCGCTGAGGAAGCTCCATATCTTTTTGATCGTCCAGATAACGGGCTTTTAAATCCGAAACAAAATCCTGACTTCCATAAATCAAACCATGCTTTACATCTTCCCACACACTGCTTTGCTCATCTGAATAATGCTGAACCATTTCTCGATAAGTTTTGTGATGATCCTCACCGGACAGCTGATTTAATATAAATTTAAAGTTCAACCACTCTGGTGCTTTCAACGTTTGATAAGCATAAAATCGGTAGCTGCTCCATGGATAATCAACAAGCCTTTCCGTAATTCCTGCGCGTACAGGATTGCGATGAATATAACACGATAATCGCAACAGGTAGGCCTCATTTTCTACAATAATACTCTTAAACCGTCCTTGAAAAAGATGACCGCCAGAGCCATTCTTCAAATTAAACTTTTGGGTGTAACTGGTTCCAAACCATTGCATGGCCTTAGACAGATTGGATTCGTGAGTCTTTAATAAAAGGTGATAATGATTGTCCATCAGCACATAAGCATATACCTCAATATTAAACCGGTCAGCCAGATCCGCCAACAGATCTAAAAACAAATGCCGATCATCGGTTGAGCGAAATATGTTTTGGCCACCGTTGCCCCGGGACAGCACATGATAAATTGCCCCGGAAAACTCTATTCTCCATTGTCGCGCCATAGATTGCGGATATCAGCCCTGAGTTGACCTGTCAAGTGAAATTCATAATTCACAATTCAAGGTTTGACCCCAAATAAAACTGGCCCTCTTCTTTTCTGCCGCGTTTAATACAGCCGTTACCATATATTTTGCATTTTTTTCTTAAAACCTGTTTTACCTTTTCAGTCTGAGCAATGGTCAAGCAGTTAGATTCAAGCAGATTGATCATGGATTGAATCCTGAATTTGTCCTGGGAATGAAAACTTGACAATTGATCATCATGGCCGCCACGTTTAATGGTATAAGGTTTGTCAATCAGAAAAACCGGAAGATCTGAACTCACCCTCAGCCAGAGATCATAATCTTCGCAAACCGTTAATGCCTCATCAAAATACCCTTTGATATCAAACAACTCTCTTCGCATCATAACGGCTGACGGACTGACCAGGCAAAGGTTCAAAGACGGTTCAAATATCATTCCGGATGGCTTTTGATGCTTGAATTTCGGGTTGACCCGTTTACCGTTTCTGATCCAGACTTCTTCGGTCTGACAAATCAGGGCTTCGGGATTGGCCATAAAGAATTCTACCTGGCAGGAAATTTTTCGTTTATCCCAGGTGTCATCAGAATCTAACAGTGCAATAAACCGACCCCGGCTTTTTTTAATCCCGATATTTCTGGCTGCGCTTACCCCTTTGTTATCCTGGCGAATCACCATCAACTGATCATGATAAGTTTCAAGCAATTGCAGTGTGTTATCTGTTGATCCATCATCAATAACGATCAGTTCGACATTTGCATAATCCTGAGCCAGCACTGAATCAATGGCCTCTTTTACAATCCAGGCCCGATTATATGTGGGCAAAATCACACTGACAAGGAAAGATTCCATCTTTAATATTCCGCTCTTTTTTAGGAGTGATCTCTCATTTTTTTCTCAACAGATCAGACTGCATCAACTCTCACAAAAATACCAGTTTTCAGGTTAAAGCACAATCCCCCCTCAGCAACCTGTGGACTTTTTCCTTTGCATTTATTAAAAAAAACTGTACAAACAAGCATGATCTTTTTTGATAATGAAAGATAAGAGCATCTTTTGATAAAATCCAGACACAAAACCACGATCATTACCACCACACGAGGTTGCTATAATGGGAAAAAGGAAAATCATCCATCATCTGATTGATAAGGACTGGTGCAAAGGGTGTGGCATCTGCATCCATTTTTGCCCTAAAGCCGTTCTTGAATTTGACGACCAGGGCAAGGCCCACGCTGCCAGACCTGATGACTGCATAGCGTGCAGGCTCTGCGAACTTCGGTGTCCTGATCTGGCCATACAGATTATTGAAAATGACAAGCATGCAGAACCGGAGACCAACGGTCAGGAAGGGGAAAAATGAAAGACAATATCCTATTTTTACAGGGAAACGAAGCCTGTGTAGAAGGGGCCATGTATGCCGGGATTGAATTTTTTGCAGGCTATCCCATTACCCCTTCCACTGAGATAATGGAACATCTGGCATATCGACTGCCCCAAAAAGGCGGCAAATTTATCCAGATGGAAGATGAGATTGCATCCATGGGCGCCATTATTGGCGCATCATTGACCGGACACAAGGTCATGACCGCCACATCCGGACCGGGATTTTCTTTAAAGCAGGAAGCATTAGGCTATGCCTGCATGGCAGAAATCCCCTGTGTCATTGCCAATGTTCAAAGAGGGGGGCCGTCAACCGGCAACCCCACCCATGTCAGCCAGGGGGATGTCAACCAGGCCCGGTGGGGGACCCATGGCGATCATTCCATTATCGCGCTCACTGCTTCCAACCACCAGGATGTATTTAAAATCACAGTGGAAGCCTTTAACCTGGCTGAGACCTATCGGACACCGGTGATCATTCTTTTGGATGAAGTGATCGGTCATATGCGTGAAAAACTTCAAATCCCTGAGCCAGGCGAAATGCCTGTGGTGGAGCGTTTGAGAACCTCGGTTAAAAAAGGGGTGGATTACCATCCCTATCTTCCCCGGGAAGACGGCAGGCTACCCATGTCAGATTTTGGAGCAGAACACCGCTACAATGTGACAGGCCTGTTTCATGACATGTGGGGGTTCCCGTCCAATGACCCCAAAGTGGTCAGCGAGTTGTTGCGGCATCTGGTGGATAAAATTGAAAACAATGTCAATGAAATCAGCATGTACAACGAATACTGGATGGATGATGCTGAATATATTCTGATTTCCTATGGTTCTTCTGCAAGGAGTGCCATTCATATGGCCAGAAACCGGCGAGCAAGAGGTGTTAAAATAGGCGTTTTAGAACTTTTAACCCTGTGGCCGTTTCCCGCAGAAATGGTCAGAGAAAAATGTGCCAACGCCAGATCTGTCATTGTGGTTGAGATGAACATGGGGCAGATCCTCACCCAGGTGAAGAATGCTGTGAACAAGCCGCACAGAGTATTTTTAGCCAATAGAACAGATGGGGAACTGATTTCTCCCACCAACATCAAAACCCTTTTACGGGTAATCCAGGGAAAGGGGGTATAATATGAAGCCATTTGATTTTAAAGACTATATCCGCGTAAGATTCTTTCCCCATATGTGGTGTCCGGGATGCGGGCACGGCATTGTTCTGGGTGCATTGCTCAGAGCTATCCATGAGCTGGAACTGGATAAAAATGAAATTGTCATGACGTCGGGCATTGGGTGTTCATCCCGCATATCCGGATATGTGGATTTTCATTCCCTTCATACCATCCATGGCCGGGCCCTGTCTTTTGCCACAGGCGTCAAGCTGTCAAAACCGGAACTCAAAGCCATTGTACCCATGGGTGACGGTGATGCATTGGCCATTGGCGGCAATCATTTTATCCATGCGGCCAGACGGAATATCGATATCACAGCCATTGTCATGAACAACCGGATTTACGGCATGACCGGCGGACAGTTTTCACCCCTGTCCGGTTGCGACATAAAAGCCACCACAGCACCCTATTCCACCATTGACCGATCATTTGACGTTGTTGACCTGGCCAGAAGTGCCGGTGCCACCTTTGTGGCCCGATCCACTGTTTTTCATGCAACCGAGTGCACTGATTTTCTTAAAAAAGCCATTGCCCACAAAGGGTTTTCGGTTGTAGAGATCTTAACCCAGTGCCCCACCTACTATGGCCGGAAAAACAAGGAAGGGGATGCCGTTCAAATGATGGAATCCTACAGAACCGGAACAGTTAAGATCGGATCTAAAAAACTTGAGAAAAACCCGGAACTCATCCAGCGGGGTATTTTTGTGGAAAACACGGATGTGCCTGAATATTGTGAGGCCTATGATCGAATCATAGAACAGGCTCAGTTGACTGATACAAATGGGAAAGGGGAAAAATAATGGGACGTTCCAGACTTGTCTTTTCAGGTTCAGGCGGACAGGGTGTGATCACGGCTGCAATCATACTGGCCAAGGCTGCTGCCATCTTTGAAAACCGTCATGCCATTCAGTCTCAAAGCTATGGAGCCGCAGCCCGGGGTGGTGCCACCCGAAGTGATATCATCCTTGATGATTTTCAGATTTACTTTCCCAAAGTCATCCAGCCCAATATTCTGGTAAGCCTGACCCAGGAAAGCTATAATGCATTCTCATCCATTATCCGGCCCGGCGGCCTGCTCCTGGTGGACTCCAAATATGTCATCACAGGAAAGAAAGTGGATGCCAAACATATTTCTCTGCCCATGTATGATATGGTTATGGAAAAGATCGGCAAACCCATTGTGTTCAATATCTGCATGCTGGGGGCCTTGATCGGCATTTCAGGTCTTGTCAGACCTGAGTCCATCATGAAAGTTCTTGAAACCACCATTCCTGAAGATTTTATGGAGATGAACAAAAACGCCCTTGATATTGGAATGACAATGGGAATTGCTCAAAAAATTTAATCCATTGTGATACGTTCAAACCTGATTTGACCTGTCAAGTTAAATTCACAATTCAAGGTGATCCCATTGACCCTCAATTCACAATTCAAGGTTTGACCCCAACCATCAGATCTTCCAGGTTCAATCCTTTAATCTTTTTCAAACAATCCTCCAAAGCAGCCTGCTCCGCTTTCCCGACTCCCTGATGTTCGGGCTTTGCAACGATATTCACAAGATTGGGGACTGCAATAAAATCGTCTGCCAGGTTTCCCTGGATTTTCTGGTGAACATCAATATAAATCATTCTCCCGTTTCGAATCAGGTTATACCGGGAGACCCTGGTCAGAATATCATTTTGATGAAGATCCATATACATCCTTTCCTTTCAAGAATTTTTCCTATGAGTTGACACACTTTAAGTCGGTTGACAAGGGTTTTATCCATTTCCTCAACTCTTACCCCTGCCCTGAATGACCATCCTGCGCCTGTACTGGCAATTATAGATATTGACTAATACTGTTCAAGGGTACATTATGCTTGACCAAAAACAAAGGGTACCGGATAATAAACAATATGAATACAGAACTCAACACACAAGCGCCTCTGGTCGCAGACTGGGAAACCCTTAACCGGGTATTTCTCAGGCCGGAAGATGAAAAAAGCCGGCTGACCCTTGTTAAGTATATGGAACAGATCCTTTTTGGCCTTCATGATTTTTTAAACAAACACGTGGGTGTCACAGAAGAGATCAGCCTGATCGAACTGGCCAAAGAATACACTGACACTCATATCAACAAACACCCGCAAAAAAAACTGGCTGAGGTCATTAAAGACATTATTTATGAAATCGCACCCAAAGCGGTGAATGTGGCCTCTCCTTATTTTATTGGTCATATGACCTCGGCCATTCCGTTTTTTATGGTCCATTTAAAAACGATCACGGCAGCTCTAAATCAGAACCTGATCAAGATTGAAACATCAAAAGTCCTGTCTGTTCTTGAAAAACAGGTCCTTGCCAAAATGCATCGAATGATTTTTAAATGTGACGAACGGTTCTATCTGGATCATGTCCAGAACGCTGAAACCTCTCTGGGTATTTTCACCACAGGCGGTACAACGGCAAATCTGACAGCGTTATGGGTGGCAAGAAACAAATGCCTGGGAGCCAAAGACAGGTTTGAAAGCATTGAAAAAAACGGGCTTTTTGCTGCCATGAGCGCTCATAACATTGAACGGACTGTTGTTCTTGTCTCCCAAAGAGGGCATTATTCATTAAAAAAAGCCGGGGGCATTCTGGGGCTGGGCAATGAAAATGTCATTCCCATTGATGTAGATTCAAACCGGACCATTGATATGGCAAAGCTTACGGCAAAAATTCAAGACCTTAAAGCTGACAAAAAGACAAAAATCATTGCCGTCATCGGCATTGCCGGTGCAACAGAAACCGGTGTCATTGATCCGCTTTTTGAACTTGCAGACCTTTGTGAGACCCACGGCATCCATTTCCATGTTGATGCTGCCTGGGGCGGGCCCGTTCTTTTATCAGAAAAATACAGCCCCCTGCTCAAAGGTATTGAACGGGCAGACTCTGTGACCATTGACTGTCACAAGCAATTTTACATGCCCATGTCTTCTGGCATGGTCTATTTTAAAGACCCTCACATAATGGACCAAATCGTATATCATGCAAGCTATGTCAACCGTCCGGGCAGTGTGGATCTGGGAATCAAAACCCTTGAAGGGTCAAGAGAAGCCAATTCTCTGATCCTTGATTCAGCCTTAAAAATCATGGGTTCCCAGGGGTATGCCCTGATGATTGAACATGGCATTGAAACAGCCCAAAAATTTGCTGCCATGATCGAAAAAAGAAGCTTGTTTCAGATGGTAAGTCCGCCTGTACTCAATATTCTCACTTACCGGCTTGTGCCTTGTGATATTCAGGAAAAACTTAAAACAGCCAGCCTGGAAGAGAAAAAAAATCTGGATGCTCAACTGGATAAAATCAATATCAACATTCAGCGAATCCAGCGTGAAGCAGGAAAAAGTTTTGTATCCAGAACCCGTTTAAAAACCGATCCGGATGATGACCACAATACCGTTGTTTTGCGGTCTGTCATCATGAACCCATTGACCACGGTTGACATTCTCAGTGAAATTCTTGATGAGCAGGAAACCATCTTTCATTCTATGACAACACAATAAATTATAACTATTCTTCTATTTGAATACATCGGCCATCCTGGATGTTTTTTAAGTCCATATTGACTTTTCTGCTTTATGTCGGGTAATACTATACCATCATAAATCATTTTAACCCGAGAAAATTGAAGCAATTAACGCTTTGTGTACAGGAGAAAACCATGGCCTCTCTTTTTGAAACAGCTTCCATTGGCAAACTTGCTTTGAACAACAGAATGGTCCGGTCTGCAACCTGGGAAGGAATGTGCGAGCCGGATGGCCGGCCAACCCGGAAATTGATTGATTATTATTGTGATCTGGTCAAGGGCGGGATCGGACTGATCATTTCCGGCTATACATTTGTCCGCCAGGATGGAAAACAACTGCCGGGTAAAATGGGTATGCATACCGATGCCTTTTTTGAAGATTTCAAACAACTGACAAAAGCGGTCCACAACTTGGGTGGTAAAATAGCGGTTCAACTGGTGCATGCCGGTGGTCAGGCGCAATCCAAAACCATTGGGCGAACCCCTGTAGCGCCGTCCGGAGAAAAAACAGGCTCTTATCCAGAAGCCCCCCAGGCCCTTTCCATACTGGAGATCGAAGACCTTTCAGACTCTTTTGCAAACGCTGCCAGACGGGCTAAAGAATGGGGGTTTGATGCAGTTCAAATCCATGGTGCCCACGGGTACCTGGTCAGCCAGTTTTTAAGTCCCTTTACCAATCTACGCACAGACGAGTATGGCGGCAGCCTTGAAAACAGAAGCCGTTTTTTATTTGATGTGTATGAAAAAATCAGGGCCCAGGTGGGAAAAGACTATCCTGTCTTTATCAAATTAAACGGGGAAGACCATCTTGAAAATGGGTTGACTCAACAAGAAGGCCTCCAGATTGCAAAGCAGCTGTCTGATTTTGGCATTGATGCCATTGAAGTATCCTCCGGAAGTGCGGCATCCGGAAAAATCGGGCCAGCCCGGGAAAAAATCGACACGCCTGAAAAAGAAGCCTACAACCTGGATCTTGCCCTTTCCATAAAAAAAGCAGTCACCTGTCCTGTCATCAGTGTGGGGGGGTTCAGATCACTCACCATTGCCAGAAAAGCTGTTGAACAAGACGGAATCGATTTTATCTCTCTGTCACGACCCTTGATCCGGGAACCGGACCTGCCCCGAAAATGGCAAAACAATGAATCAGACCAGGCTAGCTGCATCTCATGCAATAAATGTTTTATTCCCGGCCTGTCCCAGGGCGGTATTTATTGCATGGTCCAAAAAAAAATGGATGAAAAACAAAACAAGCCGTGAAAAAATACTCTAAAACGGCAAAAGGTCTCAGGAGAAAAACATGACTGCTGATGTATATTTCATGGATTTGGAAACCAGTTCAAGGGAAAACCTTCCCCAGAAACTGTCACGGCTTGTCCAACAGGCCGGCCTTCAGTTACGAATCAAAACAAATGATCTAACCGCTGTTAAAATTCATTTTGGAGAAAAAGGGAACACCGCATTTATCCGGCCGGTTTTTATCCGCCAGGTCATTGAAGATATTAAAGCTACAGGCGCCAGACCCTTTCTGACAGATGCCAATACGCTGTATGTGGGCACCCGGTCCAATTCCGTCTCACACATTCATATTGCCATTGAAAATGGTTTTTCCTATTCATCCATGGCAGCAACACCCATCATTATTGCGGATGGAATACGAGGGAACAGTGAAACCCGGGTAACTGTCCAGGGAAAACAATGCGAACACGTCTATATTGGTTCTGAGATCATCAATGCTGATGCACTGATCTCCATTGCTCATTTTAAAGGTCATGAGCTGTCCGGTTTCGGAGGAACGCTTAAAAATGTGGGCATGGGGTGTGCGTCCCGGAGGGGAAAACTGGACCAGCACTCCAACGTCAGCCCCAAAATCAAGCGAAAAACCTGTATCGGCTGCCGGGAATGTGAAAAACACTGCCCGGCTGACGCCATCCATCTTGAAGAAAAAAAAGCTTATATCAACTCTGAAAAATGTGTGGGGTGTGCTGAATGTATTGTCCGCTGCCCCACAGGATCTGTGAATATCAACTGGAACCAGGACGTTCCTGTTTTTTTGGAAAAGATGATGGAATATGCCCGGGGCGTATTGAAAAATAAAGAAGGAAAATCATTTTTTATTAATTTTATCACCGATATTGCCCCAAAATGCGATTGTCTGTCTTATAGTGAAGCACCCATTGTCAACAATATCGGAGTTCTGGCATCAACTGATCCTGTGGCCATTGATCAGGCCAGTGCCGACCTTGTGAACCAGGCCGTCGGATTACAGGGGACTGCTTTGAAAACAAATCTGGCACCTGGGGAAGATAAATTCAAAGGCTTATACCCTTACGTGGACTGGGAACATCAGCTTGATTATGCGCAAACCCTGAATCTGGGCACCCGGCAATACACGTTAATCAAAGTGGATACCCTTTCCTATAAATAAGCAATATCTGCCAGCGATCCAGACAAAAAACAGGCCTGACACATGATCATATGTCAGGCCTGTTTATATTTGTTTTATCAGTTTTATGTTATCAGCGCTGGATCAGGTGGCCATCAAACTCCAGAGCACACCGGCAGCAATGGCTGATCCGATAACACCGGACACATTGGGGGCCATGGCATGCATGAGCAAAAAGTTGGTGGGATCTTCTCTTTGACCCACGATCTGAACCACCCGGGCAGAATCCGGAACAGCAGATACCCCGGCAGCACCTAACAGCGGATTGATTTTAGATTTTAAAAACAGGTTCATGAATTTGGCAAACAACACCCCGCCTGCTGTGGCAACACAAAATGAGGTTGCGCCCAGAACAAAGATAAACACAGAGTCCTGGGTCAGGAACACATCTCCTTGGGTACTGGCCCCAACAGTGATGCCCAGAAGAATGGTTGCCGTGTCAATGATGGAATTTCTGGCAGTCTGGGCCAATCGTTCGGTGACCACGGCTTCTTTTAACAGGTTTCCAAAACACAGCATGCCCAGCAAAGGGAGCGCGGCCGGTGCCAGAAAACAGCAGAGCAG
>JBDRPM010000112.1:0-8250 GCA_043827005.1 Pseudomonadota bacterium
CTCTCTTAAGCTTTTAGGAATCAGGATACGATCCTGCTTGTCACACAGGCATTCACAGGAATTTCCAAGAAAAAAACGTCGGAAATCGCCCATGGCACTGCTTTTGGCTGACAATATGCGGGATTCCACTCGTTCCCACTCACTAAAGGTATAAGCGTATAGACAATCGTCTTTGTTCGAGACCATGACGCCATAGACCTTATCCGCTTTCAAGATATTCTTGAATCTTGAAGGGATAATCACCCTGCCTTTGGCATCAATCGTATGAAAGGAGCTTGATCGAAACACTTATTAAAGCCTTAGTTAAAAAACATTAACTTATCCACTTTCCACCACCTTGATCCACACTTTTACGAAAAATAAGGGGGAAGTCAAGAAAAAAAACATTATTTCAAAAAATAATTTATATAGCACCTTATATACAGGTTCTATCATGCTGTGGCGGCATGAGGGATATATGTGGATGATTGTGAAAAACAAGTGGAGATCGGGCTGATGACAGGGCATCATCATCCCCAAAGATATTAAAAAAATACAAAAGGATGATCAGTGTGGAGTCAGGTGGATGGCAGGGGGAGGAAAGTGGCAGGGCTGATTTAAAAAAGAAAACCCGGGATTGAAGAAAAACAACAAATCCCGGGTTTTTAAACCGTATTTTTAGATTTATTTTTCTTTGGGTTTGATGCCCAGGAGCGTTTCAATATTGGAGATGATCTCTTTTGCATCAAAATCGCTGAGCACGAACACATAATCATTGAGAGAAGATGTGCCGTATGTGTCGTCCGAACCATCAAGGGTGTAAAGAAAAAATTGAGTTTTTTCCTGGGCATCAATCTGGATGGAACAGATCGGGGCAGCCTTATTCAATTTGTTTTGTATATTGTCATCTGCGTAGGTATCGCATTTTAAATAGGCAATGGAAGCTAAAAAGTCGTTGATCGTTTTAGTGTCAACAGGCTTGCCATCAGCAGTCTGCCAGGTTTTAACCGTTGTCTTTTCTTTGTCTGTCGACTCTTTTGAATTAAGGGTTTTGGATATTTTACCCTTGGACACAGTCAATTGTTTAACAGCATCAGCTGTCACCTTTAATATGGTTTTATCCCGGAAGGCATTGACATCCTGATCAAAATCGTTTCTAAAACTTCCCTTTGCATGATACACATTCTTGTCTCCCGCCAGCATGACAAAGGTATGATTAAAGCTGGGTGCTTCTTTTCCTGCAAAAAATTCAAACCTGCCTTTTTCTCCGAACGTGACCATGACATGGATCTGGTTTTCCTGATCCAGTTCATATCGTTTCAAGTCACTTGTCTGGGAGACAAGGGCTGTTAATTTAAAGGTTTTTAAGGTGTCGAGCAGAATTTCAACCAAATTCATATCAGCCGGGAAATTCTTGTCTGTAAGGGTCCAGTTCTTGTCTTTGCGGGTGAATTGGACTGGTCCGTCTTTTTTTTCAATAAGAATGGACGTAATGCTGCTGGTATCAATTTTCGGAATGTCCGGCAGTTTGTAATTATCCCGGTTTTCTGTGTGAAACCATAGATAAGCACTCAAACAGACAATGAGGATGGTGAGTATGTAATATTCTTTTTTCATAAAACAGCTCCTTTATGCGCTAAACCGCTGGGTCAGTTTCTTTTTTCTGGATGTTCTTTTGGCCAGAACACCCATTCCGAACAGAATAACCAGTATTGGCAGGCCAATAATATTAAACCCTTTGAAAATGGCCCTCAAGGAGGGTGATGTTTCTTTTAAAGGGTTCAAGGTCTGTTGCTTGGCCCGAAGCGTTGCCATCTTGTCTTCATAGTTGAGGTGATCAATGGCATTGATAATAAAGGTGCTGTTAGGGGTCTGGCCACTGGGGTCAATGACGCTGTTTTGAACCATTTCAGATGATGACAGGATAAACAGTTTGGCTGGTTTGCCAATCTCGATGATGGACGTATTGGCCTGAACTGTTTTTAATGCAGCCGTTTCTTTAACCGGTTCTTTGGTAACGGCAGCAGGATCATCAGTTTTGGGGGGGATGGCTTTGCCTTTAAAAAAGCTGGTAAAACTGCCGTCAAGCATGTAAGCCATGGCATAGGAGCTGAAGACATCTTTTCCCGCTGGCGGATAGATCATTGCCGGGTTTAGGGTGATCTGTTTATCCATGAGCCAGGATCGTTCAGACGAGGACAACAGTTTAACTGCCCGGACTTTGTCAGGATCAATATTTTCTTTGATCAGGTCAATCGGGGCGACCTGGATGGCAACCAGACCTTTGATATTTTTCATAAAGTCCGGCTCAGTATTGATGCGTTCATTTTTAAGGATGGGGGCAAAATAAATATTTTGTTCACCACCGCCCATATGCGCCGGAACCTGAGATTTATAACATTCTTCGTCTAAAATATAGGCCTTTTGCATGGAGACCCCGTAATGGGCCAAAAGTTTTTCAAGGCCTGTGTCAATCGGGTAAAACGCAGGCGGCATGCCCGGGCCGGCCTGGGGGTTTGCCATGGTCTGGAATGCATCTGCGATAAACGCGATATTGGTCCCTTTCATCAGGGCCTGGTCAATCTGGAACAGCTCATAGTCTGAAAATTGCTGGGTGGGACGGGTAATAATCAGACAATTGAGACCTTCAGGAATAGTCCCGTTTTTTAAATCAATGGTTTTGATGGTATACCGGGTTGAGACAAGATCATTAAATGCCTGCATGGCCTGGGTCTGTTTGCGTTGCATTAAATCTGCCTGGCTCGGTTGTAACGGGATGGTTCCATGACTGGATAAAAAACCAATATTTTTATTGATGCCGATCATTTTTTCCATGACTGAATTGATTTCATCTTCCAGGGCCTTGGGATCTGCCATGCGGTAGCTTTTACCAATAATGGGGATTTCGATGACATGGATCAGCGGCAAGGTTGTGGTGTTGCCGTCAAATTCAACAACAAGCCCTGCAGCACCAAAACCTGCCGGGATTTGTTTTTTGGGAACCGCAGGCCAGGTCATGGCCATTATGTCATATTTTTTGGCCAGCTCATCAAGCTGTTTTTCATCCTGGACTGGTACGCGGTTAAACTCCAGAACGCCCAGACTTTTGCTGTTGAGTCGTTCAACCATGTCAGAAATGGCCTGGCCCAGCATGGGCAATTGGTTCAGGTCGATCAACGGTGCAATCTGGTTTAAGGATTCTGATAAATACATATTGATTTTTATTTTTTTGTCCAGACGGTGCAGGGCACTGACTTTATTGTTCAGCTTCTGGATGGCTGCAGTAAGCTGGTATTCCAGGCCACTGGTCGAGGTAATGGCCGGGATTTTTTCAATCAAATCACCATGGATGATGATCATCCCCATGTAGGCATTTTTAAATTTGACCTCATCATTTTCCACGATCTGAATCTGAATGGGGTCAATGCCGTAATTTTTTGCCATGTCCCTGTTTTCATCAGCATTCTGCATCAGGGCACCCTCATCCGGTGTTACATTATAAAAGGTATAATTGAACAGGTTTCCGCTTTTGGATGCATATTCTTCTAAAAGGTCTTTTAAGTACCGCTCTGTATTGTTATGGGGAGCGGGCAGATCTTTTGAGAAAAAAACCTTGATACTTAATGGCTCGGACAGGGTTGCCACAACCTCTTTGCTGGCTTGTGACAAAGAATATATTTTGTTGGCGGTCAGATCGGTTCTGAAAAAAAGTGTAATTCCTGCAACATTAATCAGAACGATAACCAGCATATATATCATAAATTTGAAATATTTTTCTTTTGATGAAAACTTACCCATTTTTTCTCCTTAGTTCTTCTCATGCATGACAATGTAGGTTGAAAAAATAAAAACAAACATTACACTGACAAAATACAGGATATCCCTGGAATCGATAATGCCTTTGGAAATATTAATAAAATGACTGCTGGCACCAATGTAATTGACCACTGCAATTATCTTGGCAGGCATGAAAAACAAGAGCCGGTCCAATATGGTCAGAGTAAAGCAAAGGGCGCATCCGATAATAAAGGCAACAATCTGGTTGCGGGTTAGTGATGACGCAAATAATCCCATGGCGCAATAGGCACCGGAAAGAAAGATTGCCCCGACATATCCGCCAATGACCGGTCCCGGATCAATCTGACCGATAAATGAAATAAAAATCGGATAGGACAGGGTGGGCACCAGCAATGTGGCAGTGAACAAGGTTGCTGCAAAAAATTTGCCCAGCGCAATATCTGTAAACGATACCGGCATGGTTAAAAGGGTTTCATAGGACCCTACATTTTTTTCTTCAGCAAACAGCCGCATGGTAATCGCTGGAATAATAAAAGAAAATGTCAGGGGAAGAAGAGAGAAAAAATCTCTCATATCGGCCCGGCCGTAAATAAAAAAAGTGGCAAAAAAGAACCACCCGGAGACAACCAGAAACAAGGATATCACAATATATGCAATGGGTGAGATAAAATAATCTTTAAATTCTTTGATCGCAATGGTTTTAATCTGTTTCATGGGGTTTATAAATCCTCCCTTGTCAAGTCTCTGAATATTTTTTCAAGGGCCTGGGAATCTTTTGTCATCTGGACAATGATCCAGTCAGTCTCTTTTATCTTAAGATAGATCCGGGATCTGAAGTCTTCGGTTTTTATCCGTCGGATTTCAATAGATGTAAGGCCCTCTTCTATCGGTGGTACAGCTTTAATATCAATATCATTATCAATGGATTTGAGCAGGGTGCTGACTGCTTGTGTTTGAGCCCCTTTGACTGACAGCCGGATCACAGAATTCTGCAGGGCGTTCTGTGTGAGATTGGCTGTGGTGTCATCAGCCACCAGCTGCCCTTTGTTGATAATGGCAATCCGGTCACAGGTGGCTTCTGCCTCACTGAGAATATGGGAGGAAAAGATGACGGTTTTTTCTTTTCCAATAGACCGGATGATATCCCTGATTTCCATGATCTGGTTTGGATCGAGCCCTGATGTGGGTTCATCTAAAATCAAAATTTCAGGATCAGTCATCATGGCATGGGCAATGCCGACCCGTTGTTTCAACCCTTTGGAAAGGTTGGCAATGGGTTTGGCCATGATGGAAGACAGCCCGCACAGATCAGCTAACTGCAAAAACCGGTCATATCGTTTTTCCGGGTCATCAATGCCTTTTAATTTGGCAACATACTCCAGGTAATCATATACCAGCATGTTGTGATACAAGGGGGCAGATTCCGGCAGGTAACCAATAAGGGATTTGATTTTAATGGCATCTTCAGGCATTTGAAGGCCTTTGACGGTTATGGAGCCTGATGTGGGCTTAAAATAGCCTGTCAGCATTCTCAAGGTCGTTGTCTTGCCCGCACCATTCGGACCTAAAAGACCAAGAATCTCTCCTTTCCGGATCGTTATGCTGAGATTTTTGACTGCGCAAAAGTCATCATAGTATTTGGTCAGGTTCTGAACTTCAATCAACGTTTCCTCCTTAAAGATACAAGATTTTAATAGGGTTTAAAATTCTTCAATCACTCGGCTTTTTTCAATAAACAATTCAATGTCTGCCTGGGTTTTCCGGCAGCTGAGAATCGCTTTTTCAATGCTTTTGCAAAAAGGGTCTTCCTGGCCGAGGATATCCACAGCTTTGAGGTACAGTTGTGCTCCGGTGTTAAAATGGGCTGCAACCTCTTTTTGTAACCGTTTTCGTTCTTCATGCCGTAATCGCTCGGCATGGATAATGGCCTCTAACTTTTGAATCGAGTATTCAACCAGGGCATCCCGGGGTGTCCCATGGGTGTTGGAGATTGCTTCCAAAGATTCAATGCTCCGGCGGCTGAGTACAAAGGTTTTCTGTCGCCTGGGGATTTTTTTAAACTGCCTGATGCGAATGGTGCTGGCAAGCGTATTCAGGGCATCAATGTCTTCAATAATATGATCAAACAAAGATTTTTGTTTGATTCCCATATGGACGGCTACAAGCCCAATGGCATCAATGGCTTTTTGAGAGAGCTTGAACGTTGCCCTGACAGATTGTTTTCCTCTCAGGTCAAACATGGCAGAGCCTGAGCGTTGATCATTTATGTTTGACACGACAGCCTCCTTCCCGGAGTGCATATTATTAATATTAATACATTCAAAATAGTAATGAAATTATATTATGCTTCGAATCTTACATCAAAAGGTTAAGATGATCAATGGAAAAAATCCAAGATGACTGAAATATAATCTTGATCCTGAGCAGACGGCTGATAGCTGTTGCAATTTTCCCATTCATGTCATGTGCTGAATGGATTTGTTCTCTTGACAAGACAGGGCCTGTCCTTTATAGAAAACAAAAATCAGGTGCATGATCGTTTGTTGTCTTAAGGGGAATAAAATGCGTCCATTGGTTCAACGGGAAATACTGGCCAGTTCAAAAGAGTTTAAACAATTCTGGAAAGCAAAAGGACCCTTTGTCTATGCCTTAACCAGCAATGAATTTCCACCGGTTTTGCTGGAACCTGAGGAATGGATATTTTCAAATGAACTTCAGCCATTGCTAAAAGAACTAATGCAGTATGATCAACGGAAAATGAAAGTGGTTAAATCCCCGTTTAACCCGGAT
Source organism: Pseudomonadota bacterium (assembly GCA_043827005.1). Classification (GTDB taxonomy): domain Bacteria; phylum Desulfobacterota; class Desulfobacteria; order Desulfobacterales; family Desulfobacteraceae; genus Desulfobacula. Next base: position 6,568 of record JBDRPM010000112.1, read on the forward strand.
AACAAGTCGATTCTAAGACCGGAACATCTGAGTTTCTGGAAAATAAACCAGTTTCCTGAAGAGTGGGATGCCTGTGTTTGCGATCTGTTTGTTCCCCAGGGGCACCTGACCCAGGATCTTTTTGACCTGATCAATGAGGACCAGGAAACCACTGATGCCGACACTGTGGAGCAAGGCTTTTTTCAATGTCTTAAAGACCGTTTGGATCAATTGGGGTATCTGTTGCTGTCTCCCCAGGGCAATTACAAAACAGCAGCCATACAAGCCTACCTGTCCGAGTGGGAAGCAGATGAACAAGAGGCCGGCCTGCTTTAACCTTTCCTGAAAATCGTTATGCGTACACACTGTCATGGAAAATGAAATATTGGAAGATATCAGGCAGGCACTAATAAAACGATTTGGGATTAATGGCTTAGGCATTAAATATTTCAAATGATCTGCTGATAATAATCAATAATGGGGATACCCTTACTCATTTCTTTCAGCAATAGACTATAGTTCATTTTCCATTCAGATTTTGTTGTAGACGTCGGACCCCCTTTAATTTATATTCTCCATTGATTTTCTGACTTTATCTGCAATTTTTCTTTTTCCCCTGAAATTCATATCAAAACAATGACAAAAATTTATTAAATCCTGGCCCTGGCAAGTCATTTTTTACGCCCGATTTGATTTTGACAAGCTACACGTCCCGTAAAAACCATTTTTGAACAAAAAAATGGGAACACTTTTGGTATATTCAACAACCAATACATTGCCCCGTGTCAACACAAAAAACTTGCCTAACAAAAAAAATAAAGGCACACTATAGAATAAATATGGCCAAAACAACCTGATCATAATAAAATTATGGAGCAATTATGGTATTAGGAGAGCGAATAAAACACCTTAGACAGCAACGAGGGTGGTCTTAGATGCAATTGTCAAAAAAACTCAATACCCACCAGAAACAGATTTCCGGGTATGAGCGGGGGATATATGCACCATCTATTGATTTGCTGATAAAAATGGCAGATTTGTTTACAGGATTTATCAATGGCCTCAAAAAAAAATGCACTTGATCGGATAAAAAAAAGCGCAGCCAAAAGGATACTATTTCTTCCCCATGCTATACGCCAAATGTCAAAACCGGACAGAATGATAACTGCAAAAGATATCCGCCACGTCATAGAACATGGTGAAATAATAGAAGATTACCCGGAAGATGCCCGCGGCCACAGCTGCCTTGTACTTGGCACCACCGACCGCCCCATACATGTGGTCTGTTCACCCAAACAAGACTACCTGGCCATCATAACGGCCTATCTTCCGGATAAACAGGATTGGGAAGAAAATTTTAAAACAAGGAAAAAGTCATGAACTGTATGCATTGTCAGGGAACAATGAACAAAGGTGTTGCCCCCTTTCATATTGATAAAAAAGGATATCATTTAACATTGGATGAGGTCCCGGCATGGGTATGTCAACAATGTGGCGAAGTCTATTTTGATGAACCCGAAGTTGATTCTATCCAGGACATCATTAAAACCCTGGAAGATCAAACCGATAAATTTACTGCTGTGGCTTAGATCATATCCGGCCGCCTGACTATTTGGAGGATTAATTAATTTGGCAAAACACCGAAAAATGGCTCAAATTTCATGACCTCTAATTCGGCAAAAAGTACGACAGGAATTTGGCAAA
>JBDRPM010000113.1:0-19591 GCA_043827005.1 Pseudomonadota bacterium
CAGACCCGCTGGTATAAATAGTATTACCTGGGATGGACGCGATGATTCAGGCGTAATGGTCCCCAACGAAGCTTATCTTTTCGGGATTACGGTTACAGGGTCAGATGGATTTAAGGCCGATTATGATCCAACCGCTTTTTCCGGCGGTGAGATCAGTGATGTCCGAATTCAGAACATTGATAATGCCCAGGGAAAAGTCACCATCGCCTATACGGTCCCGTTTCCATCCCGTATCCGGCTTCGGGCAGGTGTTCATGATGGTCCGATGCTTAAATCTATGATGGACTGGCTCCCCATGCCGGCAGGTGAATATGTTTATTTATGGAATGGCCTGGATGAAACCGGTCATATCCAGGCCATGGCAGAATCCAGATCGCATCTGTTCATCGAAGGATTTGCTTTACCAGAAAACTCGGTCATTGTTCAACAAAGCAGTTCTGATTATTTAGAATACCGAAAAAAACTCCAACAGCAGAAAAAAGAAGGCGTTATCAATTATCAGAGCACAAGACGATCCTTGATGCAGAGAATCACCCAGGGCGTATCTGCCCAGTCTCTGGTTCGCCGGGCGTTGAACGCAGTCCCTGTCTTTACCGTATATTCAGATGGGGATATGACAACCGGTCTATCAGAAAAACCGGTCCAGACGGTTACAGGAGAACTCCGGCTGGTGACTGTTGTCGCCCAGGAAAGTATGGATGCGTTTAATGAAACACGGTTTGAAATTATTATTTTTATAGACAATCGCCGTTTTGATGAAGAAGAACATGCGCATACACCGTATACCTACACTTTGGATACGCACAAACTATCAAACGGAAAGCATCTGGTTACGATTAATCAAGCCAGCTTGACCGGCCAGGTGGGAACATATTCATTCTATATAAATGTGAACAATTAAGCTTAGAGGATAAAATGATGATCAGACAAAAATTAACATTATCAGATAAATACCTGTACAAAAAAGCATTATGGCATACATGGGTTATCTTTTCTCTGATATTGGCTTATCCCATCATATTGCAGGCTGCACCCCAGATTAAAATTCAAGCCGAATCCATCCAATATGTTGGAGGAGAATTCCGTGTGGATATCATGATTGAGGGGGTCAATAATCTTTATGGGATAGCCATGGATTTGAATTATGATTCCGAATCCATTGAAGTGATAGATGCTGACTCATCAAAGGAAGGAATTCAATTTAAAACCACAGAAGGTCAATTGATCAATAATAACGGAACTCAGGTTTCCCTTTTGAAGCTGGCATTGGAGGATGATATCCCGGGTAAACTTGTCATTGGTTTATCCCGGTCAGGTGAGGTAACTGGAGCTGACTCATCCAGCGAGACGGTATTATTTTCCATTTATTTTCGATCAAAAAAATCAGGAACATCTCAACTGACTTCTGCAAATCAAGGATTAAAAGATGATTCAAATCAGGATATCATTGACAGCACATGGGGCGAGCTTGCACTAAACGTTGGAGAATATGACTGGACAGGTGATGTGAATCAAAACAGATTGATTAATCTGGAAGATATGACATTGGTCTTAAAGGCGCTGTCTGGAAAAACTGAGGAATCAATCTCCGTGAATGCAGATGTGAATCAGAATGAAAAAATTGGTATAGAAGAAGCAATTAAGGTGTTACAGACTGAGTCAAAATAATGGCTGATTGTGATCATCCAAATTCTTGTCGTACTTTTTGCCCAATTGGCCGTCATGAAATTTGAGTTATCTTTCGCTGTTTTGCCCAATTAATATGGCCTTTTGGAGAAGATTATATTTAGCCAGAGTGTTGGAAACAACAAATAAACGTTCGCAAAGGTTAAGCTTTGGCGATAATTATGGTGAACTGTATTTTTTTCATGTATTTATAACTTTTTTTCCATATATTTGGTATATCTTTTTCTCAAGAAAAATTACCACAAAAACACCTTAAATTCAGCCAGTTAAGGATCTTTGCCTCTATAGAGGCTGGTATGAATTTTGCAGCTTTCAAAAATTAAATTCTCTTCATGCAGATTGCAAATTAATCACAGCGGGTTCTAAATTGTTTAAATTCTATGGGATATTCTTGAGCATGAGGAACAAAGAAGTATCAATCATAAACTTAATATTTGGGAGGGCAAGATGAAACGTGCGATGAATTTTTTTTTCATTTTATTACTTTTCGGCCTGTTAACTGCACCGGCGCATGCCATAGGTATAGCAGTAAATGGATTATCAGGCACATTGGAAGATGCGATCCTGTTTACAAGCAATTCTGACAGCAGTGTCAATTATGGGTATGCACTGGGTGATGTCTCTCTTATGGATAGTTCATTGGCCGCTGTGACGATTGATGAGGCCCACGACGATTATTGGTGGCTGCTGGGACACCAGGGAAATGCCATTACATATTCATCCAATATTGACATGACGCTTCTTGACTTAGAAGATTCCCTGCCGTTTAGTTCTACATTCAATTTAACATATAACACGCCGGTTAATTTAGATCGATTTAACAACGGCGGCACGCATTCTTTAGAATGGTACGTTTGGTTACTTTTGAACCATGAAAACCACAATACCGGAAACGGAGAAACAGCCACTTTGTACCAATTTAATTCTCCCGGCACATCTCTGGGTCAGATCGCCATCAATCTGAGCAACAACGACATTCCGACCATCGGTAACACGAACGGAGGAACTGTCCCTGAGCCCGCTACGATGCTTCTTTTTGGTGTTGGCCTCTTAGGTCTTGCCGGAGTTAATAGAAGAAAAAAATAAGATACCATCAAATGAGTTTAAAAGGCAGGGTCAAAAATGACGCTGCCTTTTTTCATTCCAATATATTGGGCAGATTCTAAAAATTCAAATTTATTCATAAACAGTGTGCAGTTTGGGGTCAAAAGCTTCCCGGATGCCCTCGCCTACAAAGGTAACGGTCATAAGCGTGATGACAAGGGCGGCTACGACGGATGAGACAATCCACCAGGCTTCCATGTTCTGCCAGCCCTGGGACAGCAGTTCTCCCCAGGACGGGGTCGGGGCTGGCAGGCCAAAACCCAGGTAGTCCAGGGAAGTTAGGGATACAATACCGCCGGATATGGCAAAGGGGGCATAGGTAACAATGACGGATATGGTGTTGGGGATGATGTGTTTAAAGATGATTCTGGCGTGGGATGCCCCAAGGGACCGGACGGCCAGAATATATTCGCGTTCTTTTTCTTTGTAGGTCATGGTTCGCATGACCCAGGTCATGCCGATCCAGCCGAAAAAAGCCATGATCAGGATCAGGATCATAAAACTGGGGATGACAATGGAAGCAATGATGATGATCACGTAAAGGAACGGGACATTGCTCCAGATTTCAATCACTCGTTGAAAGAACAGATCAAACTTGCCGCCAAAATACCCCATGCAGCAGCCAATGGTGATGCCGATGGTGTAGTTTAAGAACAGGAGAACAAAAGAAAATATAATAGCGGTTCTAAAGCCGTAGACCAGCCGGGCCAGGATGTCGCGGCCCACATTGTCGGTGCCGAAAAAATGCTTTTCTTTAAAGGATGGGGGAAATGGGGGGTATTGGTTGAGCTTTAGATCGTTTTCATAGGCATTATAGGGAATTGGTGGCATGATGAGCCAGTTGGAATTGTTTTGGTCTTTAAACTTTTTTTGCAGGTCCCGGTAGTTGGTCTCGTAGGAATACCCCAAATCAAAGGTGGTGCCCGGGATCATCTGTCCATAGGTGGGAAAATACAATTTGCCGTTGTAATGCACCAGCAGGGCTCTGGAATTGATAAAAACTTCAGCAAAAAAGGAGATCATGATCATGGTGAGGATAATCACAAACGACCAGAACCCGCGCTTGATGGAATAAAAGCGTTTAAGTTTTTTGATGGAGGCTGGATTTAAACGCATCATTTAAACCTCACCCTTGGATCTACAAAGGCCACGCACAGATCAGACAGGATATTCCCGATCATAAACAGCAGGGATGAAATCACCAGAATGCCCATGACCACGGGATAATCCCGGTCAAGGATGGACTCATATCCCAACAAACCCATGCCGTTGATGTTAAATACTTTTTCAATGAGAAAAGATCCGGTTAACAGGATGGAGATATTGTTGCCAAAGCTTGTGGCTATGGGGATCAGACTGTTTTGCATGGCATGATTGAGCACGGCTTTTTTAAAGGGCAGGCCTTTGGCAATGGCGGTTCTGACATAGTCTGAACTCAAGTTGTCCATGAGCGTGTTTTTCATTAAAAGGGTCATAACGGTGAATGATCCGATAACATAGGCGAACAAGGGCAGGATGGTGTGCATGGCAATGTCTTTGATCTGTTCGAACAGGGTCATCTCTGAAAACAGTTCTGATGTCAGGCCTCCCAGGGGGAACACATCAAACCGGGAGGCAAACAGAACCAGCATAAGAACGCCTGCCACCCAGCCGGGTATGGCATAGCCGGTAAAGATGATGATAGAGGTGATATTGTCAAACCCGGATTTGTGCCGGACAGCTTTGGCCACGCCCAGGGGGATACAGATACCATAGATCATGATCAGGCTTAACAGGCCAAAATAAAGGGAGATGGGCATTTTGTCCCGGATCATGTCCCAGACCGGATCATAATACCGGGTGGACCGACCCAGATCGCCTTTTAAGACTTTGCCAAGCCAGATCACATAGCTTTTTAAGATGGGTTTATCAAACCCGTAATACTCTTTTAGTTTTTCAATTTGTTCCTGGGAAAGAGGCTGACCACCGTTATCAGCTCCCCTTGTGGACGAAGAGCTGCCCTGCCCGGCCTGCATGGCTCTTGTATCGGCAATAATACGTTCAATGGGTCCACCGGGTACAAAACGAGTGATGGTAAACACCATAATGGTGATACCGATAAATGTCGGTATCACCAGCAGCAGTCGTCTTATAAAGTATGCGGTCATGACATTGTTTTAAATACTGATTCCAGTGCTTTATCAAGGTGTTCAGGTTTGGTGCCGCCGGCCTGGGCCATATTGGGCCGGCCACCGCCGCCGCCACCCACGATATTGGCAGCCGCTTTAACGATATCTCCGGCTTTAAATCGTTTGGTCAGATCATCGGTTACAATGGAAATCAGCAGGGCTTTGCCGTCTGACTCAGCACCCAACAGGATAACACCGGAACCGATCTTGTTCTTGAATTTATCAGCAAGGTCTCTGAGCTGGGATGGATTTTCAATGCTCACCCGCTTTGAAACCACTTTAACACCATCCACTATTTTGATGTCATCATCAATGTTTTCCATGGATTTTAACGCCATTTTGCCTTTTAAGGATTCAAGCTCCCGTTCAAGGGCTTTCTTTTCTTTTAACAGGGTTTCCACTTTAAAAATAAGATCATCTTTATTGCCTTTGAGCAATCCTGCAATACCGGCCACCAGGCTTTCGTCCTTGTGGATAAAATCCAAGGCAGCTTGTCCGGTGGCAGCTTCTATTCGTCTGACTCCCGATGCAATCCCACCTTCGGACAGGATTTTAAACAATCCAATGTCACCGGAGCTGTGTGTATGGGTTCCGCCACACAGTTCTGAGGAGAACTCGCCCTGGGACACCACCCTTACCACATCGCCGTATTTTTCTTCAAACAGAGCTGTGGCTCCGGCTTTGACTGCTTCTTCCATGCCCATCTCTTTGGTCTGGACGATATGGTTTTCACGAATCCTGAAATTGACCTCCTGCTCAATGGCTTTGATCTGTTCGGGTGTGATGGCACTAAAATGGGTAAAGTCGAATCGCAATCGGTTCTGGGTTACCAAAGATCCGGACTGCTTGACATGATCGCCCAGGACTTTGCGCAGGGCTGAGTGCAGAATATGGGTGGCTGTATGGTTTCTGGCAATCTGCTTTCTTTTCTGGACATCCACTTTAAGGGTAAAGGTATCGCCTTTTTTAGCTGTTCCTTTTTCCACGATACCCTTATGGATCACAAGGCCTGTGGGGTCTTTGACGGTATCTTCAATGCGGATCACACAATCTTTGTTTTCAAAAATTCCAGCATCACCGGCCTGACCGCCGGACTCGGCATAAAACACGGTTTCGCTGGTAACAATTTCGATGAAGTCTTTGGGTTTGGCAATTTCAAGCTCCTGATCCTCTTTTACAATGATCAGAATGTCTGACTGGCCTTCAAGAGAGGTATATCCGTTAAACCCGGTTTTAACACCGGCAGAGGTCAACTCACGATAGGCATGGCCCACACCGGCAAATTTTTTGGTGGATCTGGACCGGGCTTTTTGTTCTGCCATGGCTGCATTAAAACCGTCAATATCCAGATCAATATCCATCTCTTTGATATGATCGACAATGATATCCACGGGGAACCCGTATGTATCATAGAGCTTGAAAATCACATCTCCGGGAATAGTGGATTTTTTTTCTTTTATGGTTTGTTCAATGGTGGCTTCCAGCAGTTTCATGCCGGTCCCCAGGGTCTCAAGAAACTTTTCTTCTTCGTTTTTAACCACATTGATAATAAAGGCGGCTGAATCTTTCAGTTCTGGGTAAGCTTGTTCCATGATACCAAATACGGTCTGGACCGTGTGGTGGAAAAACGGTTTGACAAGACCGATACTTCTGCCATAACGGATGGCCCGGCGCATGATCCGGCGCAGTACATAGCCCCGGCCTTCATTGGAGGGCAACACCCCGTCAGCAATCAAAAAAGCAGTGGCTCTGGAATGATCGGCAATCACTTTCATGGCCACTTCAACCAGATCGGATTCATGCCGTTTTTTATTGGCCAGTTCCCCTACTTTTTCCATGATGGGCAAAAACAGGTCTGTGTCATAGTTGGTGGCAACCCCCTGGAGAACGGAAATCACCCGTTCCAGGCCAAGGCCGGTATCAATACTGGGCTTGGGCAAGGGTTCCATGTGGCCGGTTTCATCCCGCTCAAACTGCATGAACACAAGGTTCCACAACTCAAGCCAGCGGTCGCAGTCACAGCCCACGGCACAGGCAGGATCATCACAGCCAAACTCGCGGCCACGGTCAATATGGATTTCAGAACAGGGGCCGCAGGGGCCGGTATCGCCCATGGCCCAGAAGTTGTCTTTTTCTCCCAGACGCACAATCTTGTGTTCAGGCACTTTTATCTGATCCCGCCATATTCCATAGGCTTCATCATCGGTTTCAAATACAGAGACCCAGAGTTTTTCCGGGTCAAATCCATACCCGTTGGTGAGCAGATCCCAGGCAAAGGCGATGGCTTTTTCTTTAAAATAATCTCCAAAAGAAAAATTACCCAGCATTTCAAAAAAAGTATGATGCCGTGCAGTGTACCCGACATTTTCAAGATCATTGTGTTTGCCACCGGCCCGGACACATTTTTGATGGGTCACGGCTGTTGAATAGTCCCGTTTCTCATCTCCGGTAAATACCATTTTAAACTGTACCATTCCGGCATTTACAAACAAGAGCGTGGGATCATCCTGGGGAACCAGAGACGATGACCTGACGTGCTGGTGGTTATGTTTTTTAAAATAATCTACAAAGATTTTTCTGGCATCATTGCCTGTCATGTTAAAACTCCTAATTCACTTTAGCGGTTAAGCTTTCAGCTTTGTCTCTTTTACAACAGGATCGGCGATGCCAAGAGCTTCTCGAACCTTAGTTTCAATTGTTTTAAATATATCCTGGTTATCCATCATGAAAATTTTGACATTTTCTCTTCCCTGCCCGATTCGTTCTCCATCAAAAGAATACCATGACCCGCTCTTATCGATAATCTTCAGATCAACGCCGATATCCAGCAGATCTCCGGTTCTGGATATGCCTTCCCCGTACATCAGATCAAACTCAATGTCTTTGAATGGGGGCGCCAGTTTGTTTTTGACCACTTTGACCTTGGTCCGGTTACCGATAATATTCTCTCCCTCTTTGATCGGGGCGGCCCGCCTGATCTCAAGACGCATGGATGCGTAAAATTTTAATGCATTTCCACCGGTGGTGGTTTCAGGGTTGCCATATATTACACCGATTTTCATTCGGATCTGGTTGATAAAAATAATGGTGGTGCTGGTCTTTCCAATAGTGCCGGTGAGTTTTCTTAAGGCCTGGGACATCAGTCTTGCCTGCAGTCCCATGTGGGAGTCACCCATTTCACCTTCAATTTCAGACCGGGGAACCAGAGCTGCAACCGAATCCACAACCAGGATGTCAACCCCGCCGGAACGAACCAGCATGTCGGCTATTTCAAGGGCCTGTTCTCCGGTATCAGGCTGGGATACCAGCAGTTCATCACAATCCACACCCAGTCGTTTGGCATAAGCCACATCCAGGGCATGTTCCGCATCAATAAAGGCGGCAATACCGCCGTTTTTCTGGGCCTCGGCAACTGCATGAAGGGCAAGTGTTGTTTTACCGGAAGATTCAGGGCCATATATTTCAATCACACGGCCTCGTGGATATCCACCCACACCCAGGGCTTTATCAAGGGCAAGCGAACCTGTTCTGATGACTGGTACAGCCTCGATCGGCCTGCCGCCCAGTTTCATGATCGAACCTTTTCCAAACTGCCGCTCAATCTGATTCATTGCTGTCTGAACTGCCTTATCTTTTTCTGAACCTTTTTCCATTTTTTCTTCTCCTAAAATAGCCCTGATAAATATAGAATTCTTAAGACAATGGCAGACATGATTCCAGCCATGACATCATCCAGAACCACGCCCGCACCCCCGGGAAATTTTCTTTCAAAATATTTGACAGGCCCGATTTTCACAATATCAAACAACCGGAATAAGAAAAAACCGGCTATAATCGTGGACACAGTCACCGGCACAATGGACAGCGCCACCACATATCCTGCAATTTCATCGATCACAATGCAACCGGGATCTTTTTGACCCAGAATCTTTTCAGCCTGATCAGCAATAAAAATAGCCGCCAGTATCAAACTGACCACATACACCCCGATAAACGGCGGTGAAATAATCAAAAAAATCAGGGCAAAGGGAATGGCTGCAATGGTACCGATTGTCCCCGGCACCACCGGACTTTTCCCGGTGTATGCGCCTGTGGCCAGAAACATTATCATTTTTTGATATAAAGTCATTTTGCAGTTCTATAACCTGAGTCATTTTGTGTCAAGAAAATTGGCATCCAATAAAATCCGGTTGTACACATCTTTAAAGGCCATGTTTTTTTCTCTGGCTATTTTTGCCACCACATCATATTCCGGGATAATCTCCACCCGGCCGTCAGGTCGAACTATTTTTTTGGCCTGTAACTGCCCAAAGGATGTGGCTGCATCCACCTTCTCTCTTGCTATAAATGAGCGGTCACATTCATGATGGCGCACCCCGATGGATGATGTTGAAGACAGGATCAGAAAAATCAAATTGTCCAGGTCCTCTGATTTACACATCACTTCAATTTGAACACCCGGCCGGTTCTTTTTCATCTGGACCGGAACATAGGTGACATCCAAAGCCTTTTGCTCAAAAAGCGTTTCCATGAGAAACCCCATGCCTTCAGGGCTCATATCATCAATATTGGTCTTGATCACCTGGATGCGTTCTTTGAAAATCGCAGCTGAGCCGGTTGCAGATTCTTGTTCACCTAAAACAATACGCAATAAGTTGGGCAGCGCAGAACCGGTCTGCCTTTTTCCGGAACCATACCCCACCTGTTTGACCCGCATTGGGGGCATGGGCCCGAAGGATTCGGCCAGAGTGGCAATAATGGCAGCGCCTGTGGGTGTGACAATCTCTGTGGTGGCATCTGATGCAACCACGGGAATATCTTTTAAAATGGCAATGGTGGCCGGCACCGGCACAGGAATCTTTCCATGAGCACACTCAACAAAGCCTGATCCCAGCGGAATCATCGAAGCATATACTTTTGTAATACCCAGATACTCAATGCCAATAAACGAGCCGATAATATCCACAATGGAATCCACCCCGCCGATTTCATGAAAATGGATGGTTTCAATATCCTTTCCATGGATGTTGGATTCTGCCCGGGCAATTTTTTCAAACGCCATAAGGCTGTTGGCTTTAACGGTTTGTGACAGCGAAGCCTTATTAATCATGGCCCTGATATCAACATAATTTCTTGAGGTGTGGTGGTGGTGGTGGTGATCTTCGGTCACCAGGACATCGATATCCATGGCTGCCAGGTGATTTTTGAATACTTTTTTAGCAGACAATTGAAACCCGGATAAAATGGGATTTAATTGTTCCTGCAGAAAATCAACCGGTACGCCCAGATCCACCAGTGCACCCAGGGTCATGTCTCCGCTGATACCGGAGAATATATCAAAATAAGCTATCATTAAAGCGTTGTTCCTTTGGCATGAACATTTAAAATTTCAAGGACAAGTGCGGCTGTCCTGACCATATCATCCAGTTTGATGGATTCGTTTAAGGTATGGACATCGGTCATGCCGGTTCCCAACACCCCTGCGATGATACCTTTACCAAAAAAGATATTGGCATCTGCACCACCGCCAATGGTTTTGCTTTCCAATGAAAACCCTAAATTACTGGCAGCTTTTCGGGCCAGTTGAACCACCTTGTGGTCTTCGGGGATATTGGTATTTGGAAAATCCAGCTCAACCTCGGCTTGAATTCTTGGAAAACCTGAACCATCTTCAAATTCTTTGGCAACTTCATAAAATGTTGTAACAATGGTATCGGTAATCTTTTTTAACTTTTCAGGGTCATGACTTCTTGCCTCGCCATGGATTTCAACAAACTCGGGAACAATATTGGTGGCCACTCCGCCCTGGATGGTGCCAAGGTTACAGGTGGTTTCCTTGTCAATCCGGCCAAGTTTCAGCCGGGAAATTGCCCTGGAGGTCACTGCAATGGCATCTATCCCGTTTTCCGGAGCTGCTCCGGCATGGGCAGCCTTGCCATAGATCTTGAGTGTAATTTTATTGGCTGACGGCGCTTTTGTCACAATCCCTTCGGTATCAGTGGAATCTAAAATATAACCAAATTTTGACTCTAACAAAGAATAATCCAAAAATTTTGCCCCCATAAGGCCGATCTCTTCACAAATTGTAAAAATGATCTCTACGGGTGGATAATCTATTTTGTTTTCAAGGATCACATCCATGACCTCTAAGATAATGGCAATGGCTGACTTGTCGTCAGACCCCAATACAGTGGTTCCGTCACTTTTAAACACCCCGTTCTCAAACCTGACCTGTATGCCTTCTCCCGGCCCCACCGTATCCATGTGGGCGCATAAAAAAACAGGATCGGTCTTAATGGTTCCTTTGAATCTGGCAATCAGATTGGAGCAATTGCCCCCGACTTTTTCTTTGGCCTGATCATAGCAGACACTGGCCCCCATGCGGACAAGATTTTTTTCAAGCACCAGAGCAACATCTTTTTCTTTTCTGGAAAGCGAATCAATTTTAACCAGCGAGGCAAAACTTTGCCCCAGCCGTTCAGCATTTATCATTTGTGTTTCCTCTACTTAAAGGACAAATCAGTTACCTGAATTTTCAGATTGAATCATATTATATACTAAATTTTCCTATAATATTCCATAGCTAATTGTTCATCTGCCCAGTCAGGAAAGCTCGATGATACCCAGAATCTGATTTGTGTTTACACTGAAATATTTGAACAATAGGTCTCACGCACAAAGCATGCACCTATGAACCCTGCAACTGAAAACGCAAGCATTAAAAATAAGCCATTCTGATAATCCGCACTATGGTATACCCGGATTCCGTCCAGTATGGTTCCGTCCCATGTCTGATCCGCCATCCAGCCAAATAACGGCTGCATCAGCGCTGTGCCGATAAAACAGCCGGTATTCACAATACTGACAGCCATACCAGACAATTCCGGATTGATGATTTCTTTGGCACAGGCAAAGGTGATGACAAACGATGAGCCGCAAAACCCCATGAAACCAAAAACAAACTGGCCAAAACCTCCCGGAGACCAACCTGAAAACATCAGCAGAAGCCAGGAGACCGTGTACAACCCCATACCCGTAACAAGTACCACTTTCCTTTGGCCCAACCGGTCTGAGAACCAGCCAAAAAACAGCGCACCAAAAGCAAAACACAACAACATAACCGTCATATAATGGGCTGCATCCGATCGTGCCAGGCCATGAACATCCCGAAGATACGGCACGCCCCACAGCCCCATAAACGAATAAAGGCCGCCAACCGACCCGAACTGGACCCAGAACCCGGGCCATACCCGAAGTGTCTTGACCACGCTGACCAGATTTTTCACCCAATAGTCATGCATACCAGCTGAATTTTTTGAACCACCCTTTGGATCAGGCAATTCAAACCCTAAATCTTCCGGCCGATTTCGAACCAGAAAAAAAGCAATCAAAGCCAGAAAAAGCGAGAACATGCCAATGCTGATAAAAACAGTTCTCCAGGTCAGAATGGACAATAAAGAAGACAACGGCCCGGCTGCGGTCACAGAACCCAGATTCCCGATAAAGAGTGTAACTCCGCTCATCAGCCCAAACATCCGGGCATGAAACCAGACCGCATTGTTTTTCATAATACTGATAAACACCACAGACACACCCAAACCCACCAAAAAACGTCCGGCACATGCCATTTCAAAGGATGTTGCCATTCCAAAAAGCATAGAGCCCAACCCGGCTGTAATATTGCCCCCGATAATGGATGCCCGGGTGCCAAGGGTATCTGCCAGCACACCGGAAGGAAGCTGCATGATTGCATAAACAAAAAAATAGATCGCAGAAAGAACGCCCAGGCGAGTGCCGGTGGTCTGGAACTCAGCCATCAGATAGTCTGAAACAACGCCAGGGGCCATTCGATGAAAATATACCAGAATATAGGTCAGAATGAGAATTGAAAAAATGCTCCACCGGGCTGCCTCAAATTTCATGTTCAATACCATATAGAACTCCCTTTTTTTCTACAATTTTTTGCCAGTCTTTATCATTACCTGATGCCAGTGATCCTTTCCAGCTCTTTCTTTTTTTCAATCCTTTTTATCAAGATAAGACACAACACTAATTACACGTTTGTAATCCACATGATTTTTAAATGATTTTATGCCTGAATTTTAATTTCAAAAATGTAATTACACGACCTCAATTTTGGCCATTTTAATTTTCAGACTTCCATTTATGCTATTTTTTTTGTCTTTCGCATTCTATCATTGGATTCAATGGCATTAATGAGTCAAAAAGCATCAAAAGCAACACCAAATACCGTTATTCAATGTCCTCTCCATCCAATTGTTTTCGAGTCGACAATCACGATATTACAAAATTGTGCCGAATGCTCAAAAAATATTATGACAAAATAGTAACTTTAAAACCCCCTTCTCCATGGCACCAAGAAAAAAAATGCTTAATAAACACCACAACCCCTTACCAGCAAGGCGTTCAGATAACCAACCAGTATTTATCACCAAAATGGCATGCCAATTGCTTGAACATACAAAAAAAACTAACCAACGGAGGATCATAATGTTAAAAAAGAAATTATCCTTAGCTCTGCCCTTATTACTCATACCCGGAACCGTATTGGCGGCCGAGCCAATAATCGATTCAGGTAATACCAGCTGGATGTTGATCTCAACAGCCCTTGTTCTCTTGATGATGCCGGGTCTTGCCATGTTTTACGGCGGTCTTGTCAGAACCAAAAATGTTCTTGGCACCATGATGCATACCTTTGTTGCCATGGCTGTAATCGGTGTTTTATGGGTAATCTTCGGCTACTCTTTAACCTTTGGAAAGAGCATTTTAGGCGGATTTATCGGCTGGAACTCAGACTATTTCTTTTTAAAAGGCATTGATGAAACCGTTACAAACGGCATTCCAGAATACATTGTCGCCATGTTCCAGGGTAAATTTGCCATTATCACCCCTGCCCTGATTGCAGGGGCGCTTGCTGAAAGAGTGTATTTGCGTGGATATATTCTGTTTATTTCTCTGTGGTTTATTTTGGTTTACAGTCCGTTGTGTCATTGGGTATGGGCGCCGGACGGATGGCTTTTCAATGCAGGCGCAGCCGGCGTAATCGATCTGGCCGGTGGCCTGGTGATCCATGTATCTGCCGGTGTCAGCGCCCTGATTGTGGCCATTTACCTTGGGCCCAGACTCGGACACCCAAAAATCGGTATCCGGCCCAACAACCTGGTGATGACCCTTATGGGCGCAGGTCTTCTCTGGGTTGGCTGGTTTGGCTTTAATGCCGGTTCTACGCTTCAAAGCGGCCTGGACTCAGCAAGGGCCCTGACCATGACCCAGATTTCTGCCGCATCAGGAGCGCTGATCTGGCTGGCCATTGAAGGACTTCTTTACAAAAAAGCGTCAGCCCTTGGTTTTGCATCCGGCACCCTGGCCGGCCTTGTGGTTATCACCCCTGCTGCTGCGGTCGTTCAACCCGCAGGCGCAATGTTCCTGGGGGCAGCCTCCTCCATTGCCTGCTTTTATGCCCTGCAGCTGAAAATCAAACTGGGGTATGATGACACCCTTGACTGTTTTGGCATACATGGTGTGGGCAGCGGGCTTGGGGTGATCCTGTTAAGCTTTTTTATCCGGGACTCATGGCTGATATCAGCCTCAGCAGCTGCCGGCAGAACCTGGACCGTGTTTGATCAGTTATTCATCCAGCTCAAAGGGATTGGGGTAACCATTCTTCTGGCAGCTGTTTTCACCTATATCATCTGCATTATTGTCGACAAAACTATTGGGTTTAGACTAAGCCCGGAAAAAGAACACATGGGGCTTGATCAAGCCCTCCATGGTGAAAGAGGATATGATTTTTCTTAGAACGCTTTATTAATCAGCAAAAAAGGCCTGCTTTTTCCAAAGCAGGCCTTTTTTTTGCTTGCAAACAACCTCATATAATCCAAAACTGATTGACAAATAAGGCTCTTCAGGTATACTGACTATTCTTTATTTTAATGCGGAAGTGCGCGGCTCACTGGTGGGGCCCTCGGACTTCAAATCCGATGTGGGGCGCTAATACCGTCCCGGGTGGGTTCGATTCCCATGCACTTCCGCCATTAATTTTAAAACAGCCAACTCCTTGGCTTTTGCTTCCACTTCAATCGTAAGATTCATCGACATCCAAAATCGCGGAAAATCATTAATGTTTATATAATCATGATGGCTTCTGATATTGGTGGCTTGCCATCCACCAATCGGGGATGATATATGAAACAGTGGCTCACGATTCCAGGTACAGACAGATAGATGCGTTGCTTCTTTGATGGAAAGATCATCTTTAAAGCATCGGTGATGGTGGATATCGTAAACCAATGGAATTGACATGTCTTTGCAGACAGGCAATAGATCTTTCGGAGAATAACTTTTATCATCATTTTCCAAAGTCAAATGCTTCCTGACATAGTCGGGCAGCGTATCGATTACTTTCCGCAGCCGCTTTAAAGCAGATTGTTTGTCATTATAAACTCCACCGGCATGGATGTTTATCACATCCGCATTTACCCACTGACAAAGTTCTGCCTGATATTGAAGTTCAGATATGGACCGTTTGACAACTTCCGGATTTACAGAAGATAAAACAATGAACTGATCAGGGTGAAAACTGGTTCTTATATCATACTTTCTGCTCAACTCACCGCAGGCCTTAAAATTATCAATAATCTGACCTGCCTGTGGTAAGTCTAAAATATCATATCCAAATTGAGGATGCGTCTTTAATGGTAGAATCTGGCTATTGATTCTAAAACCATTGATATTGTTTTGACGACAAAAAGCCAGTGCTTTCAATAAACTCGAGGAGTTGGTCAGGCAAATATCTGACAATCGGTTTCTTTGTTCTACAACTGGAAACTGTGAAAGGTACTTTGCAGTCGACCGTCTGAATTTTATTGGCTGTTCTTTGAATATGCAGCATAATCCAAACCGTATTGATCCATTTGTCATGAAGAAACCTGAATTTTTACCACATCCTGGAATTGACTGACCACAATACAGTTGTTTGAGAATTGAACAATTTTTTGATTTGCTCCACAGTCTGCTTTTTTTTATCATTCATATCGCGCCCTCCCCAACAACTGAAGAGCAAGTCATATGTCTGACAGAATCGATCAGGCGCTATATATTCAGCTCGCCTGATTCTATGGGTGTGTTTGGAATCTCAGGTTTTAAAAGCGCTCTCTCGTCTGCATCAATCATTTTCTGACAATTGGGACAAGTCATATTCAATCTTTTTACCGCACCCTTCATTAAAAATTTTTTACAATGGGGGCAAAAATATGATTGTAGTTTCAAGCTGCTTTGTATGGGGAGTATTTTATCTTCTTTATTAATCATTGGTCCTCTATTTATTACAGTGAGCCATTAAAATTCTTTGTTGCAAGATCCAGGCGGGAGACTTATCATTCAATACAAAATAATAATTTTAATCGCAAGCTTATGTTGATATATTTTTATCTATTTCTCTATATACACCGAACCGCTGTCTAAAAGCCAGCCTTAAAAAAAACAAACACCATATATTGTTTTTTCATATCCTGTTGTCAAAAAATTGTGTTTTTAACTCTTATTGCCCTGCCTGACTCGATTGGATTCATAAATTGAAATGCCGACAATCAGTGCGCCACCTAAAAGGACCTTGAATGACGGAATTTCTGAAATCAGGGCAGCTGCAAATAGAATACTGTACATGGGCTGAAGACAAAGGATAAGGCTTGCTGTGGCTGCCTTAAGCTGGCCTAAACTTGAAACCAGAAGTGCATGGGGAGCAGCAGTAAATGCAATACCCAGCAATATCATCAACGGCAATCGGTTGTCCACCATCAAATCGTGTTTAAACTCAACAAATGGCAGAAACATAAGGATGACGACAAAGAGTTGATATCCCATGGATGTAACACCGTTAACGTGATTGAGTGTTTTTCTGACTACAATATTACGGATTGAGAACAAAAGAGCTGAAAAAAGGCCCAATAGCACACCCGAAGTCATCTGGTTCGATATTTCAAACTTTGGAATGATCAATAAAATACCAACAAAAACAATTAATGCCCTGAAAATATTTTTCAATTGAATCTTTTCTCGTTCAAATAACGGTTCCAGTAAAGAGGTCATGATTGGAAACGTATACAAGGAGATGATCCCGATTGCAACGGTTGACATCTGGATTGAGCCAAAAAAAGTCACCCAGTGAGCACCGGTAAGCAACCCGACCAGAACCATTAAGACATAGTCTTTTGTTGACCTCAGCCGCAGCGGCAGGCGTGCGATAAAAATCAATATCAAGATAGCGGCAACGCCAACAATGGACCGATAAAGGGTTATCACATCTGCAGGAAGCGTAATCAATTTTGCAAAAAGAGTGGTGCCGCCTAAAAGCAGCACACACAAATTAATTTGAACTAAACTTTTTTTAACAGACACTGCTGACTCTTTCATTATACCCAACCTTTATATTCATTTTTAAAACCATTCCAAAAGGCTGGCTATGGCCTATTGAGCCTAAAAAAAGCACCGCCAGAGGATAATATTTTTCCCCTGGCGGCGCTTGTTGCTATCTGTTATTCAATAACAAACGTATTAACAATTTTTTTAAGTTTTTCTGCCATGGTTTTTAAATGATCAGCATTATCTTTAACAATATTACTGTTTTGAGTGATCTGAGCTGATTCTGAATTCACATTGGCAATATCTTCAGAAATCTGGCTGGCCACCATGGAACTTTGAGCCACATTTTCGTTCACTTCCCGTATGCCATGGGAAAGCTGTTCAATATTACTTGAAATCTCCCGTGTGGCGGCAGACTGTTCACTAACGGCTGCAGCAATGGCAGTAACCATTTCCTTGGCGTCGTTTATGACATCAATCACCTCATTAATAGATTTAATGGTTGTGCCTGAAACACTCTGGATATTTTCAATCTGAGCCTTGATATCCTTTGTGGCATTGGCAGTTTGATTGGCCAGATCTTTAATCTCATTGGCAACGACTGCAAATCCTTTACCGGCTTCTCCTGCCCTTGCCGCTTCAATGGTGGCATTCAAGGCCAGAAGATTGGTCTGATCTGAAATATCATTAATGGTTTCCGTTACCTTACCAATTGAATTGGCTGCCTCGTTGAGCGCATTCATCATTTTACCGGACTCAATGGTCTTCTGGGCTGCGGACTCGGAAATATCCCTTGTCTTTTCAGCATTCTGGGCGATCTCGGTAATGGTGGCATTCATCTCTTCTGCTGCAGCAGCCACAATATTGGCATTATTGGATGACTCTTCCATGGCGGCAGCAACGCTTGACAAACTGTCGCTCATTTCTCCTGTGGCCAGGGAAACATTATCTGCTTCCTGAGATGTCAGCTCCGCACTTTGGGTCATTTTCGATGAAATTTCGGAAAGACCGATGGAAGCTTTGTCCACATTCTCAGACTCATCACGGATCTGTCTGATAATTTTCTGCAGCTTGTCAAGGAACTGATTAAACCAGTCCCCAAGCTGCCCCAGTTCGTCTTTTGAATCAACCTTGATCCGTTTGGTCAGGTCCCCTTCTCCCTGGGCAATGTCTTTGACCCCTTCAATCATACTGTTCAAAACTTTTGATATTCCAGAAATAATGGTCAGACACAAAATGATAATCCCGATAAAAACAATGGCTGCAATGCCCAGCATCTGGATGGTCTGGGATTTTACTTTTTGATCAATTCCTAACTTCATGGCAGTTGAATAGGCATCTATATTATCAAGATATACCCCGGTTCCGATCCAGAAATCTGTGCCTGGGATCATTTCAGCATATCCCAGCTTGCCTACATCACCCGCCCCTGGCTTGGGCCAGATATAAGTCACAAACCCGCCGCCTTTTCTGGCCTGGTCTTTCAAGTCCTGAACCAGATATACCCCGTTTTTATCTTTTGTATCCTTAAGATCTTTACCCTGTAATGCTTTCTTAGGAGGCAATGCAATATTGGTGGTGTTCTGATACACAAAATAGTAACCTGATTCATCCTTTTCAAAGCGGATATCATCAACAAACTTACGGATCGCCTCTATTTTTGCATCCTGACCATCAATGGTTTCAATACTTTTGCCAATGGCCAGAGCAACAGAGTGCGTTGCAACCCTTATCTTATCTTTTTCACCATCCAGCATGGCTTTCTGGGTATCTATCATTGCAAGATCCCCAACCTTGTGACTATTCTGATTTGAAAACCACGCCATGATTGCAAACAAAACGAAAATCAATAAAATAATCAGATACATTCGCTGTTTTACCGTAAAACTTTTGAACATCTTTTTCTCCCTCCCCCCTGTTGATGGCGGTGCAAATACAAAGTTCAATATTTTTTGTGTACTTTAGCACCCTGCAAGTCGTTGGCCTAACCGACAGTTATAAAGTATCTTATATATCATTTAATTTATTAAAAAGCAAAAATACAGGCACAAAAACAGCAGTGTGAAAAGTTTATTCGTGCTTATTTTTTAAAAAAAGCATGTTTTAAACAACAGTCAATCCAAACGCCATTTGTTTGTTCTTACTCAACGATTTCAAGAATAACCCTTTTTTGTTCTTTTGCTGATGCACACGACAAAATCGTACGCATCGCCTGGGCTGTTCGACCTTTCTTGCCTATAACCTTTCCCAGA
>JBDRPM010000114.1:0-17515 GCA_043827005.1 Pseudomonadota bacterium
TTGACCGGCTGATTATTTTAATCGCGACCTGATATCATGAAAGACCGGATGCCATGAAAGACTGGATATCATGAAAGCACTGATTCTTGCCGCTGGTTTCGGTACAAGGCTCTTGCCCTATACCCGGACGATTCCCAAGCCCCTTTTTACATTAAACAGCATTCCTTTGCTCGGTCATGTCATCCAGACCCTTGAAAAAAGCGGATGTGATCATATTCTGATCAATACCCATCATTTACACGAACAAATCAATTTTTTTATCAATACCTTTCAATCGAAAACCAGAGTTCAAATTTTATATGAACCCGATATCCTGGATACCGGCGGGGCCATTGCCAATGCAAGGCAATTTTTAGATGATACTCCTTTTTTTGTGATCAATGCTGATATATATAGTTCAGTGGACTTGGCAAAGGTTTACACAGCACATCTCCAATCGAATTGTCTGGCCACCCTGGTGCTTCATGACTTTCCCCAATTCAATCAACTGCTTGTGGATACAAACGGGTTTATTAAAGGCTTTGATAACGGGCCAAACAGCCTTGCTTTTACCGGGATTCAGGTTTTGTCTCCTCAAATTTTCAATCATTTTCCCCAAAAACCCGTTTTTTCAAGCATTTCCGTCTATAAGACGCTGTGCGACCAAAACCAGGTTAAGGCATGGATTGAAACAGACCTGTTCTGGTCTGATATTGGAAATCCGGCTGCCTATTCCAGGACATCCTTATTAACACTTGCCGCACAGACATTCAAAATCTTGCCAGAAAGAATCCCTACCATAAAGATCACTCCCCTTGCCGGCGATGGATCTGACCGCAAATGGGTCCGTGCCAGGTTTGAAAACCAAACCTGCATTGTCAGTGATCATGGTATCTGCATGCCGGAAACTGACAAACGCAGAGAATTGGAGGCCTTTGTCAACATTGGTCATCATCTTAAAACAAAAAAAATCAATGTGCCTCAAATTTTTAACCATGATTCTTTATCCGGCATGGTTACGCTCCAGGATCTTGGTGATGAGCATCTGCAGACCTTTGTTCAACAGGAAAACAACCAGACAGCCATATTAAATATTTACAAGAGCGTTATAGATCATCTGATCTGTTTTTCACAAACCGGGATAAACGATTTTAATACTGACTGGACCTGCCAGACACCCTCTTATTCAAAAGAACTGATCATTGAAAAAGAATGCCGTTATTTTATGAACGCTTTTGTCCAGGGATATTTGAATAAAACAGTGGATATCGATCCATATCTGAATGAATTTAATGATATTGCCGGTCATGCGCTTGAGCATTCATTTAATGGTTTAATGCACAGAGATTTTCAGTCCAGGAATATCATGATCAAAGATAATCAACCATATTTTATTGATTTCCAATCAGCAAGACCCGGACCGTTACAATATGACCTTGCTTCTTTGCTCATTGACCCATATGTTCATTTGAACATTGACATTCAAAACAATTTGTTGTGCTATACTGTCCAGCAGTTGAAACTGAATACCAACCAAAAACAGCAATTTTTAAAAAGCTTTTATTATTGCTGTTTGACACGCAACCTTCAGATGCTGGGGGCTTTTGGTTTTTTAACCCGGCAAAAAAAAAGAACAGGGTTTGAACAATACATCCCTGATGCTGTAATCTTATTAAAAAGAATCATCAAAGGTTTGAAAACAGATAAAATCCCATTATTGTCACAACTGATTCACACATTATAAGGAGTATTCTCAATGGAACAAATCAATATCATGATAAACGGCCTTCCTGGAAATGTTGCCAAAATTATGGCCCGGTTCGGCATTTCAGATGATCGGTTCAATGTCATCCCTTTTTCACTGACTGGCCAGGATATTGCTGAAAAATACTGTACAATTAATGATCTATCCTTTGAACTGGTCAAACCAGATGTCAGAAATGACACAATATTGGCGATCAAAAACCGGTACACCTCTTTTATCAGTATCGATTATACCCATCCTAGTGCAGTCAACAGCAATGCTATCTTTTATACCCAAAACCAGCTTCCCTTTGTCATGGGCACCACCGGCGGTGATCGTCATGCCCTGGAACAGGTTGTGAATCAAGCCTTAACCCCGGCGGTAATTGCACCCAATATGGCCAAACAGATTGTGGGCTTTCAGGCCATGATGGCCTATGGCGCCCAGACCTTCCCCGGCCTGTTTAAAGGATATCGTCTTAGCGTAAAAGAAAGCCATCAAAACGGCAAAGCCGATACCTCAGGAACGGCCAGGGCCATGGTACAGTATTTCAACGATATGGGGATTGATTTTGATGTTGATCAAATCCAGATGGAAAGAGACCCGATTGTTCAGGAAAATGAATGGAAAATACCCAAAGCATATTTAACCGGTCACGGCTGGCACACTTATACATTGACTGCACCGGATGATTCAGCAATGTTTGAGTTTAAACACAATATCAATGGCAGGGATATCTATGCGGCCGGAACCTTTGATGCTGTTGTTTTCTTGAACGACAAACTATCTGACACCACAACTGCCAAAAAGCTGTATACCATGATTGATGTTCTGAACAAGGACGTTTAACCGTGAGCCTGTATCTGAAAATTATACTGATCATTTTCGGACTGGCCTATCTGGTCAGTCCCATGGATATTATCCCGGAAATCATGATCCCCTATCTTGGCTGGATTGATGACAGCTTAATTCTGGGTACCATCTATTACCTGCTCAGATACAACAAACTGCCTGATTTTTCATTTTTCAAAAAAATGAAAAATATGAACAATCCAAACCAAGGCTCGCCTGGGCAGAACAATTTTCAGCAACAGGCCCAGAACACGAGAACCTCTCAAAATCAGGATTTTTACACCAACTCCTCCAAAGGAAAGAACCCTCAGGGCACTGAAAAAAAAACGGCTAAAACACCTTATGAAATTTTAAATATTGACCCCTGCGCATCCAAATCAGATATCCAGACTGCCTACAAAGAAGCTATCAAGAAGTATCATCCCGATAAGCTCTCCCATTTGGGTGAAGAGTTTGCCCACCTGGCCAATGAAAAATTTTTGGAAATTCAAAATGCCTATGATGTGTTGATGAAACAATAAAAAAATAGTATTGTATCAACAAAACCAGGAATTCAGACAAAGGAGAACCGCATGATTATTCGACTGTTTATCTGGGCCTGTCTTCTTATCTTTATTAATGGCAGCCATGCGTCGGAGAAAATCGTCACCATTGGGCTTTCCCTTTCTTTGACCGGAAAATATGCCCAAATGGGAATCATGCAGAAAAAAGGGTTTGATCTGTGGCAAAACACCATCAATGAAAAAAATGGGTTGCTGGGAAACAAAATAAACCTTCTAATTGAAGATGATCAAAGTTCTCCGGATAAAGCACGATCAATCTATACCCGTCATATTGAAAAAACAAAGGTGGATCTGGTTATCGGTCCCTATTCCAGTGGTATTTCCGAGGCAGTTTTGCCGGTGATAGAACAACACAGATATCCAACGCTTGTATCCGGCGCATCAGCTGATGATTTATGGGAAAAAGGATATCAATACGCCTTTGGTGTCTATACGCCTGCCAGCAAATACACGGTTGGTTTTCTGCAAATGCTGGTGAAATATAAACTAAAAAAAATTGCTATTGTTTCAGCAGATGATGTTTTTTCAGCCGAACTTTCAAAAAATACAAAAAAATGGGCTGAACGCTTCGGGCTTCAGGTCATTCATACCGCCAGTTTTAAAAAAGGAACAGTCAATCTGGACCCTGTGGTTTTGACAATAAAATCATTAACCCCGGATGTGATAATCGTTTGCGGACATCTGAATGAATCTGTTGCTGTAAGACAGGCATTACGCCGCCTATACTGGCATCCCAAAGCATATTATGCTTCAGTGGGTCCTGCCATGGAAAAATTTTATGCCATTCTGGGCCATGATGCTGAATTAACCTTTTCTTCATCACAATGGGAAATCGATGCCAGTGATAAATATCCCTTTGGCAAAGAGTTTGTCAAGCGTTTTACAAATATGTATCAACAAGCGCCCTCTTATCATGCTGCCACTGCCTTTGCTGCCGGAATGATACTTGAACTGGCCGTTCAAAAGACAAACAGCCTTGACAGAGAAATGCTTCGAAACATGCTTTCACAAATGGATACCATGACTCTTATTGGTCGATACGGTGTCGATAACAACGGAAAACAATTACGTCATTTTCCATTGATTATTCAATGGCAGCAGGGACAAAAAAAAGTGGTCTGGCCGGAACAGATCAAAACGGCTGATCCGATATTCAATCGATTAGAACAGTACTGATGATTAAAACCATTTTAAATTCATTACACAAAAACCTGGTCATAAGAATCACCCTGCCGATTCTTATTCCAATCCTGGCATTGGGCGCTATTCTATATTTTTATGTTTTAACCACGATCTCAGAATTTGCGAAAGAACAAATTGATAGTGACTTGACATCGTTGTCCAGACGGTCCAACAACATCTGCAATATTAACTTTAACAATCTGCTTTTATCCGGGCTTGCAGATGATGAGGATGCTCTAATCATTCAAAAGGGGCTAACTCTGGGTCAGATTGAAGATTTTTTTACCCAGGAAAATCTTAAAGGATATGTTTTTGATCAGACACACAAGAAAATCTTATACCAGACCGATCTTCCAGCCCTTCCTGAAAAATTAACAGTTGAACATTCTGAGTTTAAAAAGACAATTTTCATTAACCTTGATACTGACCAATTTTACCTGCATTTTACCGATTTTTTACCATGGGACTGGGGAATTCTGGTTTTAAAGAACGCTGATGTGTATTCAGGTTTGATTATCAAGGTACAACGGGTCTATCTGTTTACCATTGGCTCTTTAATTCTTTTTGGTTTTTTGATGATCTTTTTTATTTTTCAATCGATCAGCAAACCCACTAAAGCTATAGTCGCCACCATACAGAAGAATGAAAAACCAGTTTACAAAGGCATTGATGTCTTTGAATTCTTAAGCAATACCATTGCCGCTATGATGGATTCGATTCGTCAAAATGAAGAAAAATACCGAATGATTGTAGAAAACTCCACCCATATGATCTGGGAAATGGATCCTGATGGCCGATTCACCTTTATCAGTCCGACAGTCTTTAATATTCTTGGTTACCATCCAGATGAACTCATGGGGAAAACACCCATGGTTTATATGGATGATGAAGAGGCTATTTTTTTTGAACAGATGATTCAGGCCATGCAGAAAAACCATATACCCATTGAAGACCTGGTCAATACCGTTATTCATAAAAACGGACAACGGGTTTTTTTTGAAACCACGGGAATTCCATTTTTTGATGCCAATAAAAACTTTATTGGCTATCGTGGAATCAACCGGGACATCACCCATCGAATTCATACTGAACGTGAAAAAATTGAGGCCAGAAAAATTGCAGCTGAACAGGCTCAACATGCCCTGGTCGGACAAATTGCCGGCAAAATGGCCCATGATTTCAACAATATTCTGGGTATTATTATGGGTAATTCCGAACTGGCGCTCATGGATTGTACAGATCCTGAGCTACAAGCTATTTTTCAAATTATATTTGATCAGACCCAACGGGGAAAAAATCTGACCAAAAATCTGGTTGCATTTGCCAAGGACCAGGAGCCCAAACAGGAATTTTTTGATATTAACAAGATTGTAGAACTGGTCTTAAACCTGATGAAAAAGGATTTGGACCAAATCAAACTGGTCACTCAATTTGATTATAATATCCCGGAACTTTTGGCTGATCCCGGTATGATTGAACATTCTCTGGTCAATATGATCCAAAACTGTATCCATGCATTAAGTCTTAAAACCGATCCTGAAATATACATTCAAACCTTTTGTCGAGAAAACAACGTCTATATTATTGTTAAGGACAATGGCTGCGGTATTCCTGCTGAGCATCTGAATGATATCTTTTCACCTTCTTTTACCCTCAAGGGCACCAAAGATATTACAGGCTCTTATAAAGCCGGGATTAAAGGAACAGGATATGGCATGTCTAATATTAAAAAATATATCCAGCAACACAACGGCAGCATTGACGTAATTTCAGAATTCGGACTGTACACAACTATCACCATCACGTTACCATTAATTCAAAAAGAGTTGTCTGATACCGAAAAACAGCAGATTTCCAATTCCATCTGCTATACCCATAAAAAGATCCTGGTGGTGGAAGATGAACAGCCGATCTCTGATGTTCAGCAAAAAATTCTTTCCCAGACACCTTGTTATCATCAGGTGGATGTTGCCGATAATGGGAAAGATGCCATACAATTGTTTGAACGCAAACCATATGATTTAATCAGTCTGGATTATATGCTGCCCGGAACGTTGAACGGTATGGATATCTATAACCATATCCGAAAAAAAAATACTGCAATACCGATTTTATTTATTTCAGGCAACATCGAATTTTTAGAATCCATAAAAAATCTTAAAAAAAATGATTCCAATATTGATCATCTGTCAAAACCCTGTCAGAATACTGACTATATTCATGCCATAAACCGATTGTTTTTAATTGTATCCCATACCCGGAAAAGGAGTGCTTTGTGACCGGTGCAGCAGAAATTCTTGTTCTCATATTATTGATTCTGGTTATTTTAATTTTACCCCGGCTGTTTAAACCGGTCCCTCAAAATAAAAACATATACCCGAGGCAACTGCCCTGTTTAAGACCGGTCACTCGTGCTGGAATCATTCTGACATTGATTTATCCTGTCGGCATGTCGCTGTATTTCAAACCATGGGAAGGCAATCTGGTCGCTTTTCTCGCATTCGGTGTCCTGCCGGTTTTCCTGTCGTGGTCCCTGGTCTGGATACTCTCCGGACGAAAAAATTAATTTGATATTGATATCCGTTGACACAAACCTGTATGACGGTTTGATGATTTGACTGTATGAATGGCCATGGCCAATGCTTTTTTAGTCCCCACCAGAACAACCAGTTTTTTCCCGCGCGTCACTGCCGTATAGATTAGATTTCGCTGGAGCAGAATATAATGCTGGGTAACCACAGGAATAATGACCACTGGATATTCAGACCCCTGAGCTTTATGAACCGATACCGCATAGGCATGTACCAGTTCATCAAGATCTAAAAAAGAATATTCAACCTGTGATCCATCAAAATCGATGGACACGGTTTGGTTTATTTCATTGATATCCAGTATTCTGCCAATATCACCATTATACGTATGTTTTTCATAGTTATTGCGAATCTGCATGACTTTGTCTGATATTTTAAATTCCCGGTTTCCTCTTTGAATGGCTGTTTTATTCGGGTTTAAAATTTTTTGCAGTTCCCTGTTCAAGTTTACAGCACCGACAATTCCTCTGTGCATGGGAGTTAACACCTGAATATCCTGGACAGAATCATACCCAAATCGTTCCGGAACCCTTTTAACAACCAGATCAACAATGGTAGACAAAACCTCTTCAGGGTCTTCTTTATGCACAAAATAAAAATTACTTTTAAGATTGTCATTCACCACAATGGGAAATTCTCCATTGTTTATTTTATGGGCATTGACCACAATCAGGCTTTTTTGAGCCTGCCTGAATATTGTATCCAGAGTCACCACACTAAAGGCCTTTGAAACAATCAAATCATTTAGTACATTGCCCGGGCCCACGGATGGCAATTGATGAACATCCCCCACAAAAATCAGAGTGCAGGAAGACGGTACTGCTTTCAACAGATGATGCATCAGCACGGTATCAATCATTGAGGCTTCATCAATGATCAGGGCATCACAGGTTAATGGATTGGTATTGTTTTTTTTAAATCCGCCCTCTTTCATGGAATAGTCCAGCATTCGGTGAATGGTTCTGGCACTTTCCCAGGTGGCTTCACTCATTCTTTTAGCTGCTCTGCCCGTGGGAGCTGCCAGAAAAATTTTAGCACCGACTTTTTTCAATATTTTAAGGATGGCATTGATAATGGTTGTTTTACCGGTCCCAGGGCCTCCAGTGATAATTAGCGTTTTTTGGGTCAATGCGTTTTCAACCGCTTCATATTGTTTTGGGGCAAGGGTAATATGAATCTGGCCCTGCACCCAGTCCATGGCTTTTGGCGTATCAATTTTCCGAATGCTTTTGACTGCTCTTTGGATTCGATATAAATTGGATGCTATCCCTATTTCGCACACATGAAATTTTTTTAAAAATACTTGTTGAGGACTATTTTTATCAAACTCAGATGACTTGGATCCTTCGATCACAATCCGGTCCTCTTGTTTTGATTTTTTAATTGCCTTTAGAATCAAATCCATCGGCACCTCAAGCATCTGTTCTATTTTGACTATTAATTCATCCTGGGGATAACAGACATGGCCTTCTTCTGATAGCTTGTGCAACACATATTCCAGCCCGGCCTCTATTCTTTGGGGGGCATCTTTTTGTATGCCTAAATTTTTGGCAATATCATCTGCTGTAATAAATCCGATACCAAAGATATCCCGGGCCAGCTGATAGGGATTTTCTTTAACAATACAAATGGCATCCTGACCATAGGTTCTGAAAATCTTTGCCGCATACCCTGTGCTCACCCCATGGGATTGTAAAAAAAGCATCACTGTTTGGACTTCTTTTTGTTCATCCCAGGCGAGTTTGATCATATCAATTCTTTTCTGGCCGATACCGTTAACTTCTGACAATCTGTTGATCTGATTTTCTATTATTTCAAGGGACTGAATTCCAAATTGTGTAACAATACGTTTGGCCATAACCGGACCAATTCCTTTGATCAGTCCGGACCCCAGATATTTTTGAATACCCAATGCAGTTGCCGGCATCACGGTTTTATACTGTTCAATGTGAAATTGATCCCCGAATTTTGGATGGGTAATCCATTTCCCGCAAAGTTCCACCATTTCACCTGGCAAGGGATTCATCATATTGCCCACAATGGTAACCAGGTTTTTTTCCCCTTTTACCTTGAGTCGACAAACGCAAAATGCTGAATCTTCTCCAGAGAAGGTTACACGTTCTATTATTCCTTTTAAATCTGCCATACAATTATATGATCGTTTTTTTATAAATCCATATTGGATTGATCAATAAAAAAAGCGCACTCCAGAGTCTATAGAATCATATAGCCCCGGAATGCGCTTTATTCAAGTTAATATCTGTCTTATTATGCCCGCAAACCTCTAATGGTGAGAATCTTTTGATTCATTCATGGTATCATAAGCAGCTTTGGCAATGACATATGTCATACCAGCGCCAAGAATGCCAAGAGCATACCAGAGCCCGCCAAAAAAGATGACATGAGCGATGTCCCACGCCCATTCAAAAGAAAATGGAAACATAATTGATCTCCTTTATATTAAACGCTTATTCAGCTTTCACTGGCGCCGGTTCAGCCTCTACCGGATAGTTGAGTTCTCTTTCCTGAGGAAAAACAGGAAGATACCGATATGCAACAGCAATCAGAATAATTCCATAGGCCACAGGCAGAACGGTTGTTGCCACTTCCTGCCAGCTTGGGATATACAGCGCCCAGGTATCAAAACTCATGACTGGAATCGCCATAATCTGTAGAACCATAACCCATCGGTTCAAACAGACACCGATAACACCCAGGATAATGGCCAGCAACCGAAGCTTTGAATTTTCCCGAGTGGACTTGAAAATCAAAAGCAAGCCCGGAACAACACCACAAAGAATGATTTCTGTAAACAGAATCCAGTATCCATAAAAGCTGTTGTTTGTGTAAAAATGACTGAATTTAAACCCAAGACTGGGCGCAGTGACAGTGGCCCAATACACAGTATCAATAATCTTGGCGATAATATACGTGGTAATCATCCAGCCAGAAATTTTGGCCAGCAGATGAACCGTAGTATCTTTAACCAGTTTTTTACCGGTTACCCATTCTGTTGTTCTGGTCACCAAAAGGGTAAAACAGGGACCAAACGCTGCAGCTGACCAGGTAAACAAAAAAAATGTCCAGGGCCAGATCAACAAGCCTTCTCTGACTGCAAAGGGCCGTCCATACATTACGCCGGCAACCCCGCCCAACGATCCTTGATGGAAAAAGGAAAGAAAAGCACCGGTTGCAGCAAAAATGGCCATCACACCATGCATGTTGTGGGCCAGATGATGAAAAAACGGAACCTTATTGGCTTGTCGGTTTTCAAGTATATTGGGGATAAATTCAATGGTGAGCACCGCAAAATAGCAGGACAGACAAAAGGCCACTTCCGTTAACATGGAATGGACATTGGCATGCCAGAAAATAAACCAGCCACGAAGCGGCTGCCCAATATCAATGGCAAGAATTAACAATGCCGAACTATAACAGATAAAACCGATAATCACGGCAAAGTTGATGATATTTTTCAGTTCATCAACTTTAAAGATATACTTTAACAGACCGGTAAAGAATGCACCGCCGCCAACCGCAATGACTGCAAGATCAGCCCAGATCCAGAGGGCAAACCCATAATAATCATTCATGTTGGTCTGGTTTAAGCCTTTCCACCAGATCAGCCCCATGGCATACACGCCCCAGAGCACAACAGCGCCAACAATGGCTATTCCCAGATAAAACTTTGGAAAAGAACACCGTTTTGCACCTTCAGGTCTTAATGCAGAATCCATATTTATTCACTCCTAACAAAGGTTTGACAAAGATTAACCATGGGTTGCAGTCGTTCCATGATGATTCTTAATTTTATCCCATTCACCATCCAGATAATTATCACCTGCTTTTCTCACCCATTCGTGCTCAGACAGATAATAAACCTTGGTGTTTGTGCCCAGCCGTTCAAGAAGCCTGAAAACTTTAGGATTTCTTGATTTTCCAACCACATTTGGATTGTTGGGGTCTGGATGAGGATCTGGTTTGACAATCTGGTGAACCTTATGGGCCGGATTGTTCAGATCCCCGAATACAATGGCGCCGGCAGGACAGGCAGTGGTACAGGCGGTCTGATAGGCTTCTTCAGCGATCTGATCTTTATCCCCTGCAACATAGGCCGCATCTCTTGCCTGCTGATATCGATGAAAACAGAAACTGCACTTTTCAACAATACCTCTCATTCTTGCGGAGACATTGGGACTCAAATATTTTTCCATGCCTTCGGGCCATTTAGGATCCCACCAGTTAAAATATCTGGCATGGTAAGGACATGCTCCCATGCAGTACCGGCAACCAAAACATCGTGTATAAATCTGGCTGACAATTCCTGTATTATGATCATAATCCGTTGCTGTAGCAGGACAAACCGAGACACAAGGTGAGTGTCCATGATCTCCTTTACCGCCGCAATGCTGACAGGGTCTTGGCATATAGACCACCTGAGTGTCAGGAAAAGGTTTGCCATTGGTTATTTTATAAACACGCATCCAGGTAATGCTATCCTTTTTATTGGATTCATCTTCCTTGAACGGCACATTATTTTCAGACATGCACGAAACCATGCAGGAACCGCAACCCGTGCATTTGTCCAGATCAATAACCATTCCGAACTTATGTGCTTTACTATTTTCTTGTTTCATTAAGAACCTCTTTAGCAATTTATCCTAAAATTTTAGGCCCCGAGACTTTAAGTCCAGGCAATTTTAAGCCTTGGTAATTTTTGCTTTAATTCCAAAGGCAGCATCCAGCCCTGAACCAGGTTCAATTACCGGGCCAATCAGGTTATTGACATTAATCCCTTTTCCAGCCACGTATATGTTATCCAAACTGTGGCCCAGTCCTTCAACCATACCGATGACATTCGGCATCATCCCCTCACTTAAGGTGACTTTTACCTTGGCAGAACCCATCGGCGTGGTCACGATTGCAAACCCAAGCTCTTTGAGACCCAGACTTCGGGCTGTTTTGGGATTGATTTCCACGACTGTATCCTTGCCGTTAATAACCGTATCTGCAACCGTTTTAACGGCAAACGGAGAAGCTGCAACAGCACCGGAAACCAATCGCATATTGTCAATAGGAATCAACGTAAGGCTGAAATCTCCCTGGGCCTTAATGGTTGCAGGATTATCAGCCAGAAAAGAAACATCAACCCTTGCCGACTCAGACGGGATTCCTTCTGAAACAACAGCAAATCCGTCTTCTGATAAAGAATTCCAGATACCTGATGTTACACTTTCCAGGCATTGTTCATAGGATTCCCACTCAAAATTCCGGGCAACACCGCTGTCAAGGGATGCGGCAAGGGATATCAAAATATCACCCGGGTGTCTGGTATCAAAAACAGGGGAAACAACCGGCTTGGATAAACCAATCACACTTTTTGTAAGACCAGCACCAGACGGGACATCCTCCAGTTTTTCAAGAAAAATGTGTACCGGCAGGACAATATCAGCCATTTGAGCTGTTTCATCCATAAAGGAAGAAAAACAAACCACAAACGGAATCTTACCCAGGGCTTGTTTTATCGTTTCAGGCGTATGCAGTGCATATGCAGGATTTGCATTGTAAACCAGCAATGCTTCAATCAGAGGTTGAGAAGCACTATTCACTGCTTTAAAAAGCTGGTTCACATGTTCACCCGCTTTTGGTTTGATTGAACCTGGTTTGGCAGTGCTGTCTTTTAGTTCACCCGGAAATTCCAGATAATCAGTCTTGTTCATAACAAAGGCGCCACCTTTTTGATTGATGTTGCCTGCCAGGCAATTCAATAATTGGACTGCTGCCATTTCTTTGAGACTTTGAGCACCATCACCGCGGCCTTTTCCAAATACAGCCACCGGCATTTTTGCTTTGATAAATTTTTGGGAAAGTTCTTCAATCCGTGCAGCATCAACACCGGTTAATTGCGCTGTTTTAGCGATTGTATATTCTTGTTCAAGAATAGCAACCAGTTTATTGAACCCGCCCTTAAATGCTGCCATAGAAACCGCTGCATTTAAATTGTTTTTTAAAATAGCGGCACATAGCCCTAAAGCCAGATCGGCTTCAGAACCAGGATTTACAGGAATCCAACGATCCGCTTTGGTTGCAGTATTGGATAAACGGGGTTCAATCTGATAAAATTGACCATTTCTTTCTTTTTTAGATGCATTGGCTTTAAAACAATGAACCGGAGAACCCCAACCTTCAATCACACCAGCACCAAAGCTTAAAATAAAATCAGAATTTTCCAGATCAAAACCAATTGTTTTTCCGTCACCATGAATAGCAGATGCAGTTGCCTGCAAGTTAGACTCAAAACTTGGCATGGTATAAAAATTGGGAGATCCAAACGTACTGAGCAACCGTTTAAACAACCCTGAAACCGAACCTTCTTCTTTGTCAATAACACAGGCCAGTCGTTCAGGGGTACCAGCTTTTCTGATATCAGAAAGCCTGGCAGCAACCATTGCCAGAGCATCATCCCATGAAATCGGCTCAAATTTATTCCCATTTTTCTTTAATGGGGTTTTCACCCGTGACGGGTCATAAAGGTATTGGAGACCGGCAATCCCATGGAGGCATGCACCCCCATCGTTAACCGGATATCCGGCCAGACCTTCTATTTTAACCGGTCTGTTGTCTATCTTACGGACGCTGATACCACAGCTACCCGGACAAAGGCTACAGATCGAACTTTCATAACTTGCTTCTCCGTCAGCAGGGACAGGGGTCCAAGGCCAGTTCTGGGTCCAGATGGAAGAATCATCTGTCAGTTTAATCCCCACGGGGGAAACTGCAACACCAGCAACTGCACCAAGTCCCAAGCCCAAGAAGCTTCTTCTGTCAACTTTCATAAATTATTCCTCTATAAAGTTTTATACGTCTTGTGTTTTAGGTTGATTACTTGTGGCATTGGAAACAGGATCCTTGTTCGCCTGTTTTCTCTTTGTGGCACTCTGCACAGTCATCCATCTTCATGCGATCCCAGGAATGTTTTTTAAATCCCCAGATGTTATTGCCCCAGATATCACGACTGTATCCGGTAATTCTGTTTTCTTCATAAGGCTTTAATGAAGTGGATTCTCCTATGGGACCATGACAGGTCACACAATCCATGGGTTTTTCACCTGTAACGTGCGCAGCATGGGAGAAAAAGACACAGTCAGGTTGTCTTGAATAAACAAACCAGGGGATCTCTTTGTCTTTAGATGCATACTCTTCTACAAAGACAGCTTCATCCTCTGTCTCTCCCAGCGCTTCTCCTGCATGGCATTCCAGACATTTTTCAAGCTTGGGAATACCGGCAAACGACCCATCTTCTCTAAAACCATGACACGACTCACAATCACCGGCTTCACCAACATGAAGCGCATGATCAAAATTAAAAGGTTGCTCTTTTTTTGAATAGAGCAATTTAGGGAACAACAAGGTACTGGATAAAAAGCAGACAACAAATGCAACAATAAAAAAAATGACCCCAAGGCCCAATCCTTTATCATCATTTGTATCTCCAGCAGTGCATCCCCCTGCACTTTCCGCGGAACCATTTTCAGCTTTGTTTTCTATTTCACTCATGAAAACCCCATCAAGTTAAAATGTTGATGATACGTTAATCATTCGCATCCGGACAGATGCTCATACTATTTGCTTTTAAAGACAGCAGTCTTTTTGCCACCTTCAATACTGTCTATAATTAGCGTTCATCTATATTAAGAATGTGTTTTCTTGTCAAGATAAAAGAAGAGAAATCCTGCTGTAGACTTAACTTGTAAAATACAATTTAATGGTCATCCATTGAATAAAAAAAGGCTGGATCATTTCAAAAACTGATAGAACCAGCCTTTTTTAAAATATCGTGCAGATTATGCGTAACTGTGGAGTCCTGAAAGGAAAAAATTAACCCCGAAATAGGTAAACAGGACTGCTAGAAATCCTATGATTGAAACCCAGGCAAGATCTTTGCCATACCATCCTCTGATCATTCTCAAATGCATGAAAATGGCATAAACAAACCAGGTAATCAACGACCATGTTTCTTTTGGATCCCAGGTCCAATACTTGCCCCAGGCTGAATTGGCCCAGACAGCACCGGTGATAATACCGATGGTCAGGAAAAGAAAACCAAAAACAATCATCTGGTATGTCAGCTCATCAATAATTTCCCATGAAGGCAATTTGGCAAAAACAGTCACTGCATCGGGATCTTTTGGTTTGACAAAATACATGATGCTGAACCCAAATGCCACGGCAAATCCGGCATACCCCAGAAAACAGGTAATCACATGAGCAATGAGCCAATTGCTCTTCAATGCCGGAATTAAAGGGCTTATCTTGCTGCTGATATCAGGTGACAAAGATGCATAGGCAATGGCCAGAAAAATCAAGGGAGATGCAAACACGCCAATGATGCGTTCTTTGTATTTAAGCTCAACAAAAATATACAGAATCGCAACTGTCCAGGAAAAAAAGACCAGGGATTCATACATATTGGCAAACGGTGCGTGCCCATATCCCATCTGGTAGGATTCGATCCAGCGAAGGAGTATTCCTGCTGTATTGTCAAAAAAACCGATCACCAGGACTACAAATCCGATCTTTGCAAGAATTTGTTTTTTAAATGCAAATGAACCAATATAAAAAACAGATGCGAGGGCATAAATAAACGTTGCTGAAGATAATGCCAATGAAGAGTTCATAAAAATTACCCTTTTAATTGATTAAGATATTTTTGAATTTTAAGTTTCATCCCATGGATGTTCCGGTTGCTTGTTCCTGAAATGGAAACCACGCAATCCTGGTTGCCAGAGGGTTGGATTTCTATCATATAGGACTGGTGGGACATAAAAAAAGTGACCCAGCAGCCAATGATCATCAGGATAAATCCGGCATAGACATACCAGATCCCGGGATCTTTTGTAATTTGCAGTCCTGTATAATATTTTTGAACAGTATCTTTTAAAACAAAGGCAAACATTCCTTTTCTCATTCTGTCAAAGCTTTGAAATTTTAAAGGAAGGGGGATTTGAAACGATTGGCCCTCTTTGGGTATAATTTTCCCTACAAAAGCCCCTCCTAAATTTTGTCCTCTAAAATCAAAATGAGGAATATATCCTGCTAACAAAAATCGACCTTGATCATCCGGCAGATCGATCTCATCACCAATTTTAAATTCTCTGGTTATTGTCTGGTTATCTGACAAACGGACAATATCAATCACAACACTGTCTGGTTCAGCAGTCCCATAAGACGCTTGAAACACATTAATTCCTTTGTAGCGCAGGGGTTGGTTGACCCGGATATCTTGTGTAAAGCTTTCTTTATTGTCTTCAAGAACAGTCAGGTTTGATTTGAATTCTTCCGGAGCGCCGGTATCATAAAATTTTACTGAAAAATCATTACACCGAATTGAAAATCCTAGCTCTACAGGCATTCCATTAGAAAGAAAGGCAGTTTCGGAAGTTTGTCCCTCATCCAGTCTTAGATTGGCCTTAAAGCCGAACATGGCACCGATCAATGCACCCGATAAAAGCAAAACAATACTTGAATGAACAAAATAGATCCCGATTCGTGTCCATCGACCTTTTTCAGCATATAAAACCATGGACGAGTCTGTTTGCTCCTTAATAACCGCTCCAATTTTTTTGGATAAAAATGTTTCATATTGACTGATTAAAAGGTCTTTGTCTTTAGTGACAAAAAAGGTTTCAAGATTTTTTTGTTTTCTGAAACGATCTTTATTAAAAGTCACTTTTTGGGGGAAAATAATTTTCCAGTTCACAGACAATCTTTCAATTGAACATACAACAATGTTGATGCACAAAATCAGGATAAGGGCCAAAAACCACCAGGCATTGTACATATCATCGAGGTTGAACACTTTGATCAGATTGTAAAATGCCTGTCCGTATTCCCGCAGATATTGCTGCTCAGTGCCTTCTTGAAGGATAATGGTACCGATGATTGAAGATAGTGCCAACAAGACTAAAGTATAGACTGCCAGCTTCACTGAACAGAAAAACTGCCAGATCTGATCAGCTATGGTTTGATTTTTTTTCAAAATATTGTCTCTTCTCTATAAAATATTGAAATGTGCGTCCAATCCATCGCTTAACCCTGAACTCCGATTAATCGACAGACTGACAGCCTGTTTTATAATATCAAGCCTTCCTGCAATAATGACCTTTGTTTTGGCCCGGGTAACCCCTGTATAAAGCAATTGCCGGGTTAACACAGAAGACAGGTGATCTGGAACAAGAATCAAAACCGTTTTAAATTCCGATCCCTGACTTTTATGAATCGTAATGGCATATGCAGATTCATGCCCAGGTAAATCAACTGTCCGGTACTCTTTTATATGGTTTTCATAATCCTTGAAAACAGCCCGGCATTCTTTATCTTTTCCAACAACAATACCAGTATCACCATTAAACAGTCTTTTTTTATAATCATTGACGGTTACCATGATCATCCGGTTCAAAAGCCTTTGAGATATATCAAAATTTTGTTCGGATCGCAAAATATTTTCACAAAGATGATTAATTGATAATGTTCCGTATTCCCCGGAATTATGCGCACATAATATTTTAAAGTCATCCAGACAAGTCAGTGCAGTTTCAATGGTT
>JBDRPM010000115.1:0-28701 GCA_043827005.1 Pseudomonadota bacterium
TCCATTCTGAAAAAGCAGTCAGTATAATTTTGTAAAAAAACAACAACGGCGAATTTGTTTTTGAGAATAAATCACGTTTGGAGACATGTTTTGGTCAAAGTAATTGACCCACATTCTATCAGCAGAAAATTCCAATCAACACCCGATCATCATATATTACAGACTCCCTGGATAATAATGAACGTATGGGATTTGTACAGAATCAGGTCGGGCACGCTACAACTAAAATGATTGTTGAACATTATTACAATCACATCCCTGCCCCAGATGATGGTAAAGGACTTGAAAAAGCGTTTGCAGAAACAATTGCAGCGGATGATTTGACACCGGAGACCACAAAATAGTGCTGTGTAATGAATTCTTGAAATTTGACCGTAAAAAACAGAAAAGACCCTTGTCAATCTTGGGTCTTAATGTTTTTTTAGCAAGTTTTAATAAATTTGAAATTCTACCAGTATTCTAGCAGAGTAACCAATGTGTTTTTTGTAAGTTATTGATTTTATTGATAAAAAATGGTGGAGGCGGCGGGAGTTGAACCCGCGTCCGAAAACCATCAACCCTGGCTTCTACATACTTATCTCAAAATTTAATATTGGCTGTTTTGTCTCCTTTGAGAGGGATACACAACAGTATAGTCTGAAAGGTTCAACCTTTAAGATTCAGACAATCTTGAAAGGCGGTCTTGCAATTATGACGTTCTGACCTGAAATCTGCAAGAGGGATATCAGCAGAACGGAAGCTGCCTTAAGCAGCTACAGCGTAGTTATAATCGTCTGCGATTATTTTAATTTATTGTCTGGTTTACGAGCTGACAACACGCTCGGTATGCTACCATGGGCCTCAGAAATCTCCGTCGAAGCCTTTTCGCCCCCAAATTGTAAAAGAACCATGCATAGAATAAGCCGATATGGCAGAAATGTCAATACAGCAGGCTAATTCGAATTTTTTTTGCGTTCCCGGTCCAGGTCTCTTTTCATGTCTTTTTTCTTGATATCTTCCCGTTTGTCATACAGTTTTTTACCCCGGCCCAGACCGATCAAAACCTTTATTTTGCTGTTCTTAAAATAAATTTTCAAAGGGACCAGGGTGTATCCTTTTTCCTTTATTTTAGACACCATTTTTTTGATCTCATGGGCATGAAGCAAAAGCTTACGGGTTCTCAAAGTTTCATGGTTGGCATTGTAGGCATAGGTGTATGGTGAAATATGCAACTGCCTTAAAAAAACCTCTCCGTTCTTGATGTCGGCATAGGCATCCTGAAAACTGACCAGCCCTGATCTGATGGATTTGACTTCACTGCCCACAAGAACGATACCAGCCTCATATTCAGACTCGATATACAGGTGATGCCGGGCCTTTCTATTGGTGGCAATAATCTTTATAAACTCAGTACTCATGCTGTGCCTTGTGTACCATTGAATGGCATACTGTCTTTGAATTCAGTTAAAATATAATCGGTAATCTCTTTTACACTGTTAAGTGTCATAATATGCCTGGCTGCCTTTTGTGCCTGTTTTGCATCCAGATTCCGTATTATTTTTTTAACCACTGGAATGGATACGGTATTCATTGAAAAATTGGTCAGGCCCATACCCACAAGAAAAGGGATATTAATAGGGTCTCCGGCCATTTCACCGCACATGAAAACATCAATATGATGATTCCTGGCTGCATCCCAGGTCATTTTGATCAATCTTAAAACAGCTGGATTCAATGCCTGATACAGATGGGCCACCTGCATGTTCCGACGGTCTATGGCCATGGCATACTGAATCAGATCATTGGTGCCGATGGAGAAAAAATCCACATGACAGGCCAATTGATCCGCAATAATCGCTGCCGATGGCACCTCAATCATGATACCCAGCGGAATGTCCTTGTTAAAAATTTTATCTTCTCTTTCCAGTTCAATAATCGCTTTATTGATAATCTGCTTCACCTGGATAATTTCTTCAATACAGGAAATCATGGGAATTAATAATTTAATATTTCCAAATGCAGCTGCCCGAAAAATAGCTTTTAACTGAGTGATAAAAACATCCTGATGTTCAATGCAGAACCGGACAGCCCGAAGCCCCAAAGACGGATTGGATTCTTCAACCGTTGCCAGGTGTGGATTGACCTTGTCTCCATTGATATCCAGCGTACGGATGGTCACGCTTTGGGGACTCATCAATTCCACAAGTTCTTTATAATGCTGTAAAAGTTCTTCCTCGGTTGGATACCGTTCCAGATCCATATAAAAAAATTCAGATCTGAAAAGGCCGATATCAGTAGGACCATAATTTTTGGCTGCCACCACCTCTTCGAGCAATTCAATATTGGCCATCAGGTTTAGCTGAACACCGTCTTTTGTAATGGACGGCAGATGGGATTCTCGTTCAAGATCGGCACGATACGCCTCAAACCGGTTCAGCCGTGCTTCATAATCAAACAATGTATCCTCGTCAGGATTGATGATCAAGGTACCGGCAGATCCGTCAACAATCAGAATATCATCATTATTGACATGACTGAGTGCCTTGTCTAAACCCAAAACCGAAGGAATTTTCAAGGATTTGGCCACAATACTGGTATGGGAATCTTTTCCACCGCGTTCAGTGACAAACCCTTTGATCCGTTCGAGCTGAATCTGACTGGCATCGGCAGGTGACAGATCATGGGCAACAAGAATGACGCGTTTGTTGATATCAGAAATCTTAATGTCCTGGGCGCCCAGCAGATTGGCCATTATTTTGTCTGAAACCTGAACAATATCATTGACCCTGGCTTGAAGATAGACATCATCGATCTGTTCAAACATGGCTTTTACTTTTCCGGAAACCTTTCGCAGCGCCCATTCAGCATTGATCTGTTCTTGGGTGATGGTGTCAATGGTTTTGCCGTACAGCATTTTATCTTTGAATAGAACCATATGGGTTTCAAGAATATTTAAATTCTCTCCCAGATCTTTATCCAGGGTATCAATCACTTTTGCATGATCATTTTTGGCTTTTGAAACCGCCTGCTTAAATCGATCGATTTCTTTGGGAACCATCTTCTTACTGACCGGATACCGTTTGATAACATTGACCCCCTCCCGGTCAACAATATAGGCTTTGCCTATACAGATACCAGGAGATCCGGAGATTCCCTTGATCGTACGCTGCTGTGAACTGGACAAGTCCATTGTTTATATTTCTCCAAAACCGGATTCAAAAAAATCAATAATCTGATCAAGAATCAAGGTATCTGCTTCATCTTCGATTTCAACACAGATCTGTGTTCCCTTAACCGCGCACATGGACAGGATATCAATGATACTTGCGGCATCACTCTTTTGTGAATCAATGCTCAGCCAGACATCGGATTTGGCCTCTCCGGCTATCTGCGCAATTTTAGATGCCGGTCTTGCATGCATACCCAGTTCATTTTTAACCGATGTTCTTCGCGTCAGCTTTTGATTATAGTTCAATTTGTTTCTTTCTATGATTTTTTTTCTTTTCTTTACCTCTTTCCATAAAAAATGTCAATCAAAGGGCAGTGCTTATTAATTGACTGTTCAATATTTGTATGATAGGCATTCTCTACTGTAAGACAGGCCCTTTTGGATATGGAACATAAAAAATGAATCGGAAAAAAGCACCATGAAAAAAAAAAGGAACAATGGCAAATACCCTATTGATGATTTTAAAAGTGGTGAGTCCTGGCGGCTTTTTAAAATCATGGGTGAATTTGTTGAAGGGATTGATTCTCTGCATGATTTGGGACCGGCCGTCTCAATCTTTGGATCAGCCAGAACCAGTCCGGATCACCTGTATTATAAAAAAGCCGTTGAACTGGCAGCACTTTTCGGGAAAAAAGGATTTTCCATTATTACAGGTGGTGGACCAGGTATCATGGAAGCGGCCAACAAAGGCGCATCTTCAGAAAACGTGAATTCCATCGGCCTGAATATCACCCTTCCGTTTGAACAGAGTCCTAATCCCTATGCCACAACACAGATTGAATTCAATTATTTTTTTGTCAGAAAGGTTATGTTTTTAAAATATGCCCAGGCCTATATTATCATGCCTGGTGGATTCGGCACCCTGGATGAACTGTTTGAAACCATCACCTTAATCCAGACCCAGAGAATTCGAAAAATGCCGGTAATTCTGGTTGGCACTGAATATTGGGAAGGTTTGATCCAGTGGATAAAAGACCGGCTTTTAACCCAGCAAATGATCGCTGAAAAAGACCTGAATCTTTTCCACCTTCTGGATGACCCCAAAGAGATTGTAGACATTGTCGTGGAATTCACAAAAAACACAAAAAATAAATAAACACTCAATTGTATTTACCGAGCCAACCCTTTTGAAAAATAAAACGCCGTGTTTTTCGGCAGGACATTGATTCCAATCCGGTGGACAATATCCTGCTTGGTTGCATCCATATTATCAAATCCTTGTTTTTTATAAACAGACTGGCAAAACATTTCTCCCCAGGAATTTAAATAAATGATCGTGTATTCCGTGATTTTAGATTGTTGCCGCGGGGCATAAAAATTCAATGAAATAAACAGACTGACCACACGGCTTTTCATCAGCAGTTGATCAAAACTGACAACCTGGTTCAAGTTTGGTGCAAAAAACTCATTCATGGCCGAATACAGCTTTCGAATATCATCAAAGGTGACATAAGTGGGATTGGGCACCAGGTTGATAACGGCATTTTCATTGTACAGACTGTTATTGATCAGCCATGCGCCAATTTCTTCAATGGTTTTTGCCTTAATCAATTGTTCTTCATGGTGAAAAAGGGCTTTGGCATTTTTATTGAACAATTCCCAGAAACCAATGGTATTGGTCGGGTTTAAATACCGGAGGTTAACCCCTTGAAAATGCCGGTCACTTCTGGAAACAAGCAATACTTTTTCCACTTTCCAGGGTTGTTTTGAAAATTCAATAAAGATCTTTCTGCCCAATACGGTTCGATCTTCCGGACTGATCTGGGACCGGCCATGAAACATGCTTTCAAATACTTTATTGACGGTTTTATATTTTTTAACCATATATTTTTTGATGGTCATGGACAATTTTACAATCTGAGAATACTGCCATGCTTTGTAGTTTCCAACCTCAAAAATCCGTTCTTTGTCCCATCCCCATTTGCGCATGCATTTATCCAGAAGAAACTTTCGAAGGCCAAAAACAGTATTGTCAATTTCAGCTTCTTTTGAAA
Organism: Pseudomonadota bacterium; assembly: GCA_043827005.1. GTDB lineage: Bacteria > Desulfobacterota > Desulfobacteria > Desulfobacterales > Desulfobacteraceae > Desulfobacula. The sequence continues at coordinate 5,203 of JBDRPM010000115.1, forward strand.
TTTCAAGTTTCAGAAAAAAACAGGTCAGCAGCAATGAAACAGATTCTGAATCCTTGATATTTTCATAATAGAGAAGCAGATCTTTTAATAAGATATAATAAGAATCATTCTGGGCCAGTTTTAAATGAGCCCCTGAATTCATCCATTCATCTTTATATTTATTGCACAGCAATGCCTCCTTGCCATACCCATAGATATATTTTTCGAGCAGGGCCATTTTTATGACCGATTTAAACGGACTTTTCAACCACTTGAACATCTGCCATATGGATGCCCCAAAAAATTCACTCGTGGATATGGCATGGATATCACCCAGATCAATATATCGGGAAAGATTGGGCATATTGCCGGTATAATTTAAAATCGTATTATAATACTGAAGGCTGATGGCCGTTGGCAGAACCGCCCACAAAGGGATTTTGCCGGCCACATGAATCATGGTGCGATAAAATTCTTCTTTTAAGATTCGGGTTTGGGCTGATCCTGAGCTTTCAATGGAAGAGCCCCCAAAGTCATTGTCCCGGGCTTTTAATATATCTACCCTGAAAAACGTCACCTGGGTTTCAAACTGCTCTGCAGCCATTTGCTCAACCCAGCGCAATTTTTGATCCAGACGGTCAAGGTCTTGTATTGTGTATTGTTTCTCATTAATACAGACCCAGTAATCAATATCTGAATCCGATGTCTGGGCAACCGAGCCGACACTGCCAATAGTGAACAACCCTTCAATTAAAGGCGTTTGCGAATTCAAAAGGTCATTGTTTCCAAATTTGATATATTTTTTGATAATTTCAATGGATTCACGACTGGGGGTGTAATCACTGATTCCGGCCGGCGTCAAGGGATCAATCTTCTTTAATCCTGGAAATTGAATATTGGTATGCAGCAGCAAAGGAATAATCTGAAAAAAATCTGCCTGTTTGACCTTAAAAATATCAAAGGCCGTTAACAGGCTGAGTTGATTTTGTTTTAAAAACTTGGCTTCACCATAGTGAATAAATTCACTGAATGTTAAAATATCAATATCTTTGATAATGGCTGTATCCATCTGGGGCATGTCACTGAATGACAATTGAAATTTTCTATTATTAAATTCGATATTGTCCTTTCGTATCAAGGTTCTGGAATTTGATGGGAATCTGCAGAACCTGGCTTTTACATAGGAAAAATCAGCCTGGTCAATGTTGGTGGTCACAAATGACACTGCCGATATTCTGGAAAAGGCAAAAGAAGAACAAAACAGATTGGCTTGATTAAATGAGGTTTTTGATATGGTGGCGTTTAAAAAAGAAGCGTCCTGGATGCTGGCATCATTAAAATTGCAATTAAAGAAAGCAGTGTTTTGAAAGCTGCAATGTTTGAACACAGCAGATTTGGCGCTGACATTAATCAGGACCGCATGATCAAAATTAGCCGAATCAAACCGGGAATTGTCCATGTTCACATTATAAAAGATCGCATTTTTAAAAAATGACCTGAACAATGAACTGCTGGAAAAATCACAATTATGAATAATGGACCCATTAAAATAGAGCGGAGAACTGTTAAAAGCAGTACCGGACAGATCAATGTTTTTGATCAGTCCCTGTTCAAAATCAATTGAACCTGACACAGCATTGGTTTTTAAAATAGAAATCTTTTTTTCTGTGGGACTGGTAAAAAAAGAGGATAACACTCCTTTAAAATCATCTGATGCACGCTTTACCTGTTGTATAAAAGGATGAAATTCAGATTCAATATCCTTTTTTTCTTTAGACATCAGTTGTTTTGTCTTTTCGACGAACTGGATGACATTCATCCGTAAATGATCTTCTGAAACATCATCATAATTTTTTAAAATCTTGACGACCCGTTCAGGCCTTTTTTTAATCATGCCTAAAACACAGGCCAGGTTGATATCGAAATTTAGGTGCAGGTATTTTTCTTTGTTAAGGGCAATATCCTGAATAACAAAAAATGAAATCTTGGATAACGATGATATTTCTATCAAGATATCCGGCATCAAGGTGGGATAATTTTCTCTGACCATTTCAAGAAGCGTGTAAAGCGGAAGCTTTCCTGTGACCACAAGTGCTTTGAAGATGCACAGGGCCTCTTTTTTACTGCTTTTGTAAAACAGTTCCAGAATCGGATAAAACAAGGTTGCGTAACACCCCATGGTTGAATTTTCAACAATGCTGTAAATAGCAATCCGGACTTTTAAAACTTCTTCAGTGACAAGCATGTCCAGTAAAAAATCAGGAGAAATTTCATTAACGATCATGGATAAGGCCTTCAGACCCATGATTTTTATTTCAGGTGACTGGGATTGCAGTTCAGTGGAAAAAATAAGTTTGGGATCCCGCAGTTCCGTATTGATATTGTTTAAAAACGGATCTGCATCCCTTTGTCTGTCAAACAGGCTGGCATAGAACAAAATAACAGCATCCCGGTCTTTGATTGATTTTAAAATATTTCTAAACATACGCCCAAATTTTAACCGGGTGCCGGCAGTTGCCTGAAGGTATTGATCAACAAAAGCCAATTTTGCAGCTTCTGATACGATTCCCATAATTTTAAGCATGGCCGCAACAGAAATTGTTCCATTATAGAGTGCATTAAATGCAAAACAGGCTCCTTTCCCCTCAAATTCAAGAAGTATTTTTATAAAAAAACTCATCTCTTTTAATTGCATATCCGGACTGATCTGAGCATAAATCCGGGCACAAATGGATTCAGACAGCATTAATCCTTTTTCATATTCAAGCTTGTCCTGGGAATCAGTCAAAAGCTTACGCATGCTGGACTTGATTTTATCCAAGGCTATTCTGGCTTGATTTCTCACATTAAAATGATAAGAAATTATACCAGCCAGCACAGGAAGTATGGCAATATTCGGATCAAGTTGAATGGATTTTTCAATCATATAAGATTTTTGCTCTTCAGATAATTTCTCCCAGGTTGTTTCAAATGTTTTAGAATCAAACGCTTTGACTAAATCTTCCATATTAGATACACTTTTCCCGTTTTTACTTTTATAAATAAAAATGATATAGGGGTATGTCAAAAATATTAACCTAATTAAATGTTTATACCATAATAGAATAATTTATGAAATTATTTGAACCAAAGACTGAAAATAATAATAGTGAAAATGCGTATAACGCTGAATCCATTGAGGTTCTTAAGGGACTTGACCCGGTTAAACGAAGGCCTGGGATGTATACGGACACAACCAGTCCGGACCATCTGGCGTTTGAGGTCATTGACAATTCAGTTGATGAGGCCATTGCCGGATTTGCCGACCGGATTGATGTCATCCTGAAAAAAGATGGCTCTCTTGTGGTGTCTGACAATGGCCGCGGCATGCCCGTGGATATCCATCCCCAGGAAAATGTATCCGGCGTTGAGTTGATCTTGTCCAAACTTCATGCAGGTGCAAAATTTTCCAATAAAGACTATTCCTATTCCGGTGGGCTTCACGGTGTTGGCGTCTCAGTTGTCAATGCCCTGTCCGCCAGGCTTGATGTCCGCATCAAACGGGATGGCCATGAATATGCCATCAGTTTTGAAGATGGATATAAAACAAGTGAACTTTCCATCATCAGTGACATTAAAAAGAACGAATCCGGAACCCTGGTTCATTTTTATCCCCAAAGCTCATATTTTGACAATCCAAAATTTTCCTGCTCAGCTTTAAAATCATCCTTAAAATCAAAGGCCATTTTATGCAAAGGCCTTACTACAAGTTTATTGGATGAGACCACGGATGAACATAATACCTGGAAATATGACCAGGGCCTTGATGATTATTTAAATGAAAATTTAAACGGAAAAACCTGTATTTTTGCCCAACCGTTTACCGGCGAGACCAAAGGCGATGACCTCCAGGCCATATGGGCGGTTAACTGGACAGAAGAATCCGGACAAAATCCTGAAGAAAGCTATGTCAATCTGATCCCTACAAAATTTGGTGGGACCCATGTCAATGGATTTAGATCCGGGCTTTTGGAGTCGGTCAGAGAATTTTGTAAATTTCGAAACCTGTTGCCCAAAGGATTGTACTTAGCCCCTGAAGACATATGGAATCATGTGGGTTATATTCTTTCCATAAAACTGTCTGATGCCCAGTTTTCAGGACAAACCAAAGAACGATTGTCATCCAGGCACTGTGCAAATTTGGTCAACATTCAGGTTCGGGATGCATTCAGCCTGTGGTTGAACCATCATACAGAAGCGGGTGAACAACTGGCAAACTTTGCCATTGAAAATGCCAGAAACCGTGTCAGAAAAGCAAATAAAATTACAAAAAAACAAGCATCCAGCGGGATCATTCTGCCGGCTAAACTGTCGGACTGTTCCAGTGTGGACATGATCCGGCGCGAACTGTTTTTTGTCGAAGGTGACTCAGCCGGCGGCTCTGCCAAACAGGCAAGAGATCGAAGATTTCAAGCCATTATGCCCTTGCGCGGTAAAATTTTAAATACCTGGGATATTGATTCAACCACAATTTTTGAATCCAGGGAAATCAGGGATATTTCCCAGGTTCTGGGCGTCATACCCGGTTCTGATGACATTTCAAAACTTCGGTATAATAAAATCTGTATCCTGGCTGACGCAGATTCAGACGGTCTGCACATTGCAACGTTATTATGCGCCCTGTTTTTAAAACATTTCCCCAGGATGGTTAAAAACGGTCATGTGTTTATTGCCATGCCGCCGTTGTATCGAATCGATTTTGGAAAAGAGGTGTTTTATGCTCTGGATGATTCTGAAAAGAACAATATTATCAAACGCATCCAGCGGCGGAAAACCAATGCAAAATACAATATACAGCGGTTCAAAGGTCTGGGTGAAATGAACCCGTCTCAACTCAAGGAAACCACTATTTCACCGGATTCAAGAAGACTGGTTCAATTGTCGATTCCAGATGAATTTGGGGATGATGCATCAAAACCTGCTTTTAAAGCGGTATGGGAAACCATGGACATGCTGCTGGGCAAAAAAAGAGCAAACGACCGGAAAAACTGGATTGAACTCAAAGGTGACATTAAAGAGATTAACTTATGAAAGAGACCCTGCCATCTGCCATAGAAGATTATGAACAGATCCCTTTTCAGGATTTTACTGAGAAAGCATATCTGAACTATTCAATGTATGTCATTTTAGACCGTGCCCTGCCCCATATCAGCGATGGATTAAAGCCGGTTCAGCGCAGAATTGTCTATTCAATGAATCAACTGGGGCTGACATCCACCTCTAAATTTAAAAAATCTGCCAGAACCGTTGGGGATGTTCTGGGTAAATTTCATCCCCATGGGGATACAGCCTGTTATGAAGCCATGGTCCTGCTGGCCCAACCATTTTCTTTACGATACCCTCTTGTGGAAGGACAGGGCAACTGGGGAGATCCCAATGATCCAAAATCCTTTGCTGCCATGCGATATACTGAATCACGCCTGTCTAAATACGCCCAACTCTTTTTAGAGGAACTGGATTTGGGCACGGTTGACTGGAGCCCCAATTTTGACGGGACTCTGGAAGAACCTGTGATCCTGCCGGCACGACTACCCAATATTCTTCTGAATGGGTCCACTGGTATTGCGGTTGGTATGGCCACCTCTATTTTGCCACATAACCTCAAAGAAGTGGCCAAAGCCTTAATCCACCTGATTGACAATGAAGATGCAGACATTGAATCGATCTTCAAATTTATCAAAGGACCGGATTTTCCCACAGATGCTGAAATCATTACACCGCCTTTGGAAATCCAGGAAAACTACCGAACCGGTAAAGGCCGGATCAAGATGCGGGCCAGATATATTGTTGAAAATGGTGAACTTGTTTTTACCGCCCTGCCCCATCATGCATCCACAGAAAAAATTTATGAGCAGGTGGCCGCCCAGATGGCAGACAAAAAACTGCCCATGGTCAGCGATATAAGAGATGAATCAGATCACGAAGATCCTACCCGACTGGTGATTATCCCCCGATCCAGCCGGGTGGATTTAGATGCCCTGACCGACCATCTGTTTGCCACCACCGACCTTGAAAAATCCTATTCTTTGAACATGAATGTAATCGGGATCAATGGAAAGCCAAAGGTTAAAAACCTTCTTGAAATTCTCACTGAATGGCTGGATTTCAGAGCAGATACGGTTCGCAAAAAACTAACCTTTAAACTGGAAAAAATTTTAGCACGGCTTCATATTTTAGATGGTTTTCTGATTGCCTATCTTAATATTGATGAAGTCATAAAAATTATCAGGGGATCGGATCACCCCAAACAGGATTTGATCCGGGCTTTTTCTTTGAGCGAGATCCAGGCCATATCCATTTTGGAAATCAAACTGCGGCAACTGGCAAAACTTGAAGAAATCAAAATTCAGGCAGAAAAAAAAGAACTTGAATCCCAGCGCAAACAACTGGAAAAAATCCTGGACAATGAGTCTGCATTTAAAAGCTACATTAAAGATGAGATCAGTTCAGATGCCAGAATTTACGGGGATAAACGCCGATCTCCGATAAAAGAGCGCAAGGAAGCTGAACGGTTTTCAATCACGGATGTACTGGATGTTGAACCGGTAACCATTATTTTATCTCAAAATGGCTGGGTAAAATCTGCCAAAGGGCATGACATTGATCCTGAACAGGTAAAATTTAAATCCGGCGATCTGGCCATGGGCTACATCAGGACCAAAAGCAATAAACCCATTGTTTTTCTTGACAGTTCCGGCAGAAGTTACATGATTTACTCCCACAGCCTGCCGTCAGCAAGGGGAAATGGCGAACCCTTATCCGGTCACCTGTCCCTTCAACCGGACTTCCCGATAAAATACATGTTAGCGGGCGAGGATACAGATCATTATATTATCGGATCAGATCAGGGGTATGGGTTTATCATCCAGTTTTCCGATTTTTTAACCCAGTATAAAAACGGTAAGGCTGTTGTGACGTTAAAGGATGATTTTCAATTATTACCCCCCCAGGCCGTTATTGAACTTGGAGAAGACTGCATTGCTGCGGTCACAGCAAAAGGACGGTTGTTGATTTTTCCGTTAAACCAGTTGCCCTGCTTGAAAAAAGGACTTGGAAATAAAATTATTTTTATCCCTCAAAAAGATCTGCAGTCTTCTGATGACCCGGACAGACTTAAATTCCTTAAAATAGTGCCGTTAAATTCCACGCTGGTCATTCATTCGGGAAAACATTTTTTACGCTTGACTCCCGGAAATCAGACAGATTATATCGGAAAAAGAGGGCACAGGGGCAAAATGCTTCCCAGAGGATACCAAAACGTTCATAACGTTCAGGTGATACCATTTGAAAACCGAGATGATGCCTGATGAAAAAATTTTATTTTAATTATTTTATTATCATTCATCTGATACTCTTAACCATACTTTTTTTGTTTTTTTCTGTCCGCATTCACAACAAAGAGGTTGGTTCGGATCTGACAACCTTTGAAAGAATCAAAAAAACCGGGGTCTTACGTCTGATTACGAATGATTCGATCAGTACCTATTCCCTGTATAATGGCAAACCCACTGGATTTGAATACGATCTGGCCATGGAGTTTGCCAAATATTTAAATGTCGAGCTTGATATTGTCACACCGGGCTGGAATAATATGTTTGCCTACCTTGAACAGGGCAAGGGTGATTTTATCGCATCCGGCCTGACCATTACCCGGGAGCTGCTTGAAAAAGTCAATTTTTCAATCCCCTATCAAACCATTCAGCAGCACATTGTCCACCACCAACTGGTCTTTGGTCCTCAAAGTATTCAGGATTTAACCTATCGCACCATTCACGTCTCACGGGGAACCTCTTATCAATCCAGACTGGAACAAATCAAATCATCAGGAGTCGTGTTTAATTATATTCTTCATAACAATACGCCAACTGAAGAACTGATCCGCATGGTCCATGACAGGGAAATCCGATTTACGGTTGCAGACAACAATATTGCCTATTTAAACCAGCGCTATTATCCGGATATCCGTATCGGCATTCCAATTCAGGAAAAAGAATCCCTGGCATGGGCGGTGAAAAAGCATGACTCGCAAATGCTTGAGCATATCAATAAATTTTTTTTATACGTCAATGAAACCGGTATTTTAAAACACATTTCCAATAAATATTATGCAAACATTGAAGATGCTGATCCCTTTGATCTCAAGCAATTCCATCAGCAAATTGAAACCCGGCTGCCGGAATATCAACAAACCATTATGGATGAATCCTTTTTATATGGTTTTGACTGGAAACTGGTTGCTGCTGTCATTTACCAGGAATCTCATTTTAATCCCAATGCAAAAAGTTTTACAAATGTCCAGGGCCTGATGCAGGTCACTTCTCTAACGGCTGAAGAAATGGGCTTTCAAAACCGGCTTGATCCGTCCCAGAGTATCAAAGCCGGTATTAAATACCTGAATAAAATGGTTCAAAAATTCAATCACATTGAAGATGAATATGAACGAATGCTATTTGCCCTGGCCAGCTACAATGTAGGATATGGTCATGTCCTTGATGCCATGAAACTTGCAAAAGACCTGGGGCTGGATGAAAATAAATGGCAATATTTAAAACAAACTCTACCATTGTTATCCAAATCAAAATACTATAAAGATACAAAGTATGGATATGCAAGAGGTTGGGAACCCATTCAATATGTAAAGCAGATCCTGACCTATTATGACATTCTCAAACAAAAACAGCTGGATTGATTCCATGATTTATTTCTGATTCAAGGCGACAGATATGACACCACAATCAGATCTCACCCGTTTTATGGCTCTGATGAAAGTTTTTTTGGGATTGGTTTTTCTTTTATTCGGATCTATTTTCTTTTTTTATTTTTTCCCCATGTCCAGTCATCACCGAATTCCCCAATTATCTGTAATTGCCTTTATATCCGGACTGGTCATCATCATTCGGGTTCTTTTTTTAATGGTTAAACACTTAAAAGAGATCGACCTGAACAAACAAGATGTTGAAAAAACATTATTGGACACTGAAAAAAAATATCAATCCATGGTTGAGAACATCCAGATTGGTTTTGCAAGATCAACCCCTGGAGAACAGGGTCAATTTATTGAGGTCAATTCTTTTTTTGCCAAAATGCTGGGATATACAAAAGCGGAACTGATTCAAATGCCGGTGGCAGAATTGTATGAAGATAAAAACAAAAGAAAAGAATTTTCCGATAAAATCAGTAAAAACGAAGTGGTCAAAAATGAGGAAGTGGTTTTTTGCAAAAAAAATGGCTCCATACTTGTAGTTTCGGTTACAGGACTTGCCATCAGAGATGAAAATCACAACATTGTTTTTTTTGATCTGATTTTAGAGGATATTACAGACAAACAATTCCATCAGAGTGAATCCATTAAAAGTGAAAAATTATCTTCCATCGGGATTCTGGCCGGCGGCATTGCCCACGATTTTAACAATATTCTGACCGGACTCTATGGCAATATCGCTCTGGCAAAACTTGAGCTTGAGCCTGATTCTGAAGCAGCCTTGCTGATCAATGAAGCAGAGCTGTCCATGTCCAAAGCAACTGAGCTGACCAAACAACTGCTTATTTTTGCAAACGGTGGTGATCCCATTAAAGAAACACTCCCTATTGATCAACTTATTAAAGATACAGCCAAATTTAATTTGTCAGGAAGCAATATTCAATTAAAAACACAGTTTGATGACCAGTTGTGGCAGGTTAATGCAGATAAAGGACAGATCAGCCAGGTCATATCCAACCTTGTGATCAATGCCCGTCATGCCATGCCCAATGGCGGGCATTTAACCATTGCAGGATCAAATATTGAGCTTAAAAACAATGAAATACCATCCCTTGCCAAAGGTAACTATGTCAAGATCTGCCTTCAGGATGATGGAATCGGAATTCCTGACAAAAATCTATCAAAGGTATTTGATCCATATTATACAACCAAACCTTCTGGTTCCGGTATGGGACTTGCCACATCATTTTCCATCATCAAAAAGCATCATGGATGGATAACAGTGAGTTCTAATCCTGACAAAGGTGCAAGCTTTCACATTTTTTTACCTGCTGATTTAAGTCAGGACAATAATATGCTATTAAAAGAAAATTCCTCAGATTCCAATATTGCATCTTCCAATATTCTGATCATGGATGATGATGAACAGGTCTGTATTATTGCCCAAAAAATGATCACACTGTTCGGGCATCAGTGTTCTGTTGTTCATGACGGGCAGCAGGCGATTGCAGCTTATAAAAAAGCGGTCAGTGAAGGCAGCCCCTATGACCTGATCCTGATGGATTTGACAATCCCGGGCGGAATGGGAGGAAAAGATACAATTGATAAAATATTAGACATTAACCCACAAGCTAAGGCAATCGTCATCAGCGGATATTCCAATGACCCGGTTCTGGCAAATTATCAGGACTATGGGTTCAAAGGAATGCTGGTTAAACCCTTTAAAATTTCTGAACTCAAGGACACTCTTGAAAGAGCACTTGAATAAAAACTGGATAAAATTTGACTTTCCCCTGGTTTAGGAATAAAGAAATTGACTTGGATGATTCAATTTACTACTTAAGGCGTAACAAAATCAAATTGAATAGTATCATAACCAAAATAAAACGATTAATTACAAGAGAAAAAGTAATGAATAAAAAAATTCTGATCAACGCACTGGATCCGGATGAACACAGGATTGCAACAATTCAGGAAAACAAACTTGAACAATTTCATATTGAAACCACAGCCAAACAGGCCACCCAGGGTAATATTTACAAAGGCATCGTAACCCGGGTTGAGCCCAGCCTTCAGGCTGTTTTTGTCAATTATGGCGAACCCAAGAATGGTTTTCTTCAACAAAATGAAATCCATAAAGATTATTTTCAGGATGTTTCATCCAATGAAAAATCCTTGTTCAACCTGATTAAAAAAGGCCAGGAACTGATTGTGCAGGTCACAAAAGATCCCATCAGCTCAAAAGGGGCCATGCTGACCACCTTTATTTCTCTTCCCGGGCGATTGTCTGTCCTGATGCCGGGAAATACCACCAAGGGTGTGTCACGGAAAATCACTGATGAAGAAGAACGAAAAACCCTGGTGAATCTGGTCAAAAAAATGAAGATCCCGGATGGATTCGGCATGATTGTCCGAACTGCAGGGAAAAATGCCAATAAAACCATGTTAACGGCTGACTTGAAATATCTGATGCGGGTCTGGAATGATATAGATAAAAAAGCGGTTAAAGACACTGCACCCTCCCTGCTCTACCGGGAACAGACATTGGCGGTTCGCTCAATTCGAGATTATATGACCTCTGATGTAAATGAAATTTTAATTGACAGTCCTGAAATATTTAAAGAAGTCAAAGATTTCATAACCATCATTGCCCCCAAACAAAAAGACATGGTCAAATTGTATACAGGTGAAAAACCCATATTCACCAAACATCAGCTTGAAGAGCAGATTGCCTCTATTTATAAAAAAGAGGTCTCTCTTAAATCCGGTGGTTTCCTTGTGATTGAGCAGACTGAAGCCCTTGTTTCCATTGATGTCAATTCAGGCAAATCCACCAAAAAAAAGAACATTGAAGAGACTGCCTTTCATACCAATCATGAAGCATGTGAAGAGATTGCCCGGCAATTGAGCCTCCGGGATCTGGGCGGGCTGATTGTTGTGGACTTCATTGACATGAGAGAACGACGTCATAAGGCTGAAATTACCAAAACCCTTAAAAAGTTTTTAAAAAATGACAAGGCAAAAACCAAAGTCGGCGGGGTTACAACCTTTGGTCTTGTAGAAATGTCCCGTCAGAGAATCCGGCATGCCATCACCTTTGGCAGTTATGAGACATGCCGGCATTGCAAGGGCCGGGGAGAAACTCCGTCAGTTGAAACCCAGGGATTGGCCTTTTTACGGCAATTGAACCTGAAAACCATCAAACCTGAAGTCTGTGAAGCAAAAGGGATCGTTCCCAGCGATGTCGCAGCATATCTGCTGAATAAAAAACGTGAAGAACTGCTGCAGATCGAAACCAAACGCAATGTTTTGATCACCATTGAAGGCGACCCTGATATGATCTCAGGGGAGAACAGGATCATGGTCAATACGCAACCCAATTGAAACCTTGCTTGACATAAATCATAGTATTGTGTATCTGAAATGATTTCTATCTTTATATACAAGGATGGTTGATGCCTATTAAAAAGAATGAAAACAAACGAACTTTGATTGGTATAGCAGTTGTTTTGACTGGTGTGGCGGTATTGACATGGTTGATTTTAAATCAACAGCCCGTGTTCAAGCCATCTGTGACGAAAAATCAGACCCGTACACCGAAGCAGGAGAATACCAAACCCATTGAAAAGGGAGCGGTTCAGGGCCAGATTATAGTTAAACCCGATATTGACTATCAATATCTTAAAAAAGATGAAGCGCTCAAACAATTGATGGGAGACCGCAAAGAAAATCTGGGCATTAAAAAAAGCCTGGATATGATTGTTAATTCTGATGAGAGTTTTAAAGTGGGGGATAACCAGGTTTCCATGCAGGATATCCTGGAAAAATCTCAGATTCAAACCGGGGGGATGTTCACTCAAAAGATTGAACAATCCGGTGCTGTATCCCCTGCTAAAATAAAAGAATATGGAATTTATGTTGTTCAACCCAATGACAATATATGGAATATCCACTTTAATATTTTAAAAGAATACTATGAAAGCCGGGGAATCAATGTATCTCCCAGGGCAGATGAGCCGATTCAAAAAGGGTTAAGCTCCGGCGTCGGCAAAATCTTAAAGTTTTCAGAAAACATGGTGGTCATCTATAACATGGTGGATAAAAAAGTTGCTTCCAATATTGATCTGTTGGAACCATTGAGTAAAGTCGTTGTTTATAATATGGATGAGGTGTTTTCCCTTCTTTCAAAAATCGACTACGAACAGATAGACAGGCTCCAGTTCGACGGCAAAACCATCTGGATACCTGCAAAGAAATAACAAATTTTTTTTATTTAATTAAGGAGGTTTTATTTTGATTAGTACTGCATATGCGGCAGGTGGAATAACTGATCCAGCCGGTGGAATAGCAAGTTTTCTGCCCATTATTATCTTGTTTGCCATTTTTTATTTTCTTCTGATCCGCCCCCAGCAGAAAAAAGCCAAGGAACATCGGGAAATGGTAGCCAATCTTAAAAAAGGAATGCGCATCATTACATCCGGCGGTATTCACGGAACCATCACAACCGTTGAGGATAACACCGTTGGTGTGGAAATTGCCGAAAAGGTAAAAATAAAAATTGGCCGTGGAAATATTGCAATGGTTGTCTCAGGGAATGAAACTGCCAAAATAGATGATAAAAAATAAATCCATTAGGAGCATTCAGATTGAAACTATTTACCTTTAAAAGTGTAACCATACTCTTAGTCATTCTTATCTGCGTTATTTATCTGGTTCCAACCTTCCTTGACTGCTGGCCCCATAAAAAAATCAACCTTGGGTTGGATCTCCAGGGCGGTATGCACCTTGTATTGGAAGTTCAAAATATAAAAGCGGTGGAAGCAGAGATTGACAGGACCATCGGGGAACTTAAAAAAGAACTGAAGAATGAGAACATTACCCATCATGGGATCACTCGATTAAAAAGCAATGCCATTCTTGCCAAGATCAGCAATGATGATAAGAGCAAATTTGAAGACTTTATCTCTAAAAATTACGGAAAGATGGGAGTCCCTACCCCTGTAGCAGAAGAAGGATTGAGCCTGTTTGAACTATCCTTGCCCCAGACAGAGATCGATACCATTAAAAAGCTTGCAACCGATCAGGCCCTTGAAACGATCCGTAATAGAATCGATGAATTTGGTGTGAGTGAGCCCGACATCCGGATACAGGGTGGAAACCGGATTCTGCTGCAACTGCCGGGCGTTAAGGACCCTGAACGAGCCAAAAAATTAATCGGGAAAACCGCCCAGCTCACCTTCCAGCTTGTGGATGAAACCGGTGATGTCCAAAAAGCCGTAGAAACAACCCCGCCGGTTGGCAGCGAACTATTGTATCAAATCCGTCAGGATAACAATGGCAACACAACAAAAATCCCGTATTTAATCAAAAAATATGTATTGCTCGACGGCAGTCTGCTGACAGATGCCCGCATTGAATTTGATCAGAACCAGCGGCCCCAGGTCGGCATTGCCTTTAACCGGAAAGGTGCCAGAGTATTTGATCAGATCACCGGAGAAAATATCCACAAACGCCTGGCCATTGTTCTGGATAAAACAGTCTATTCCGCACCAACGATCCAGGATCGGATTGCTGGTGGGAAAGCGGTTATTACCGGCAGTTTTACCTTGAATGAAGCAAAGGATCTTGCCATTGCGCTGCGCGCCGGGTCCCTGCCAGCTCCGGTAACCATTATAGAAGAAAGAACCGTAGGGCCGACACTGGGTGCCGACTCTATCCGCATGGGACTGATGTCCATGGCAGTTGGCGGTTTGCTGGTTATCCTGTTTATGGCTGTCTATTATAAAACAGCCGGTATCATTGCCGACATCGCCCTGCTGATCAATATTATTCTGATCGGCGGCGGACTTGCTGCTTTCCAGGCCACTTTAACCCTTCCGGGCATTGCCGGTATCATTTTGACCATTGGTATGGCAGTTGACGCCAATGTTATTATTTTTGAAAGAATCCGAGAAGAATCCAGGGCAGGGAAAACTGCTCTGGCTTCTGTCCATGCCGGATTTGAACGGGCTACATTAACCATTCTGGATGCCAATGTTACCACCTTGATTGCTGCTTTGGTTCTGTATCAGTTTGGTACCGGAACGATAAAAGGATTTGCCGTTACTTTGTGTCTTGGTATTGTTGCCAGTCTTTTTACCGCCCTTGTTCTGTCAAAGAGTCTTTTTGATTTAATCTTGAAAAACAGGCCTTCTTCAAAACTTAGTATATAAAGGAATCATAGCATGCAAATTATCAAGTCTGATATCAACATAGACTTTATCGGAAAACAAAAATACGGATTCATCCTGTCTGCTCTGCTTATACTGATCAGTATCGGTTCTTTGATTGTCCACAATGGACCCAATTATGGTATTGATTTTGTTGGCGGCACACTGATTCAAGTTAAATTTGCACAACCCGTTGATGTAGGAAAAATTCGATCCGCTTTAACTGATCTGGGATTTAATGATGCATCGGTCCAGAATTTCGGACAGGCTGGGGAAAATGAATTTCTAATCCGCACCAGCAGCCCTGAAGCCAGCGGACAAGGATTGTCAGACAAAATTTCCGAAGCAATCAAATTGTCCACCGGGATTATGCCGGATATTAGAAGAACAGAAATGGTAGGGCCCCAGGTTGGAAAAGATTTAAGAAAAAGCGCCTTACTGGCCATTTTTTATTCTCTTTTATTTATCACCATTTATATATCGGGTCGGTTTGAACTCAAATGGATTCTGTCCGGCGTCACAGCCGGTTCCCTGATGACAGCTGTTTATTTTCTGTCCATTTTTAATGTCAGTATTGTATTTTTAATTGCCGGTTCCCTGATTGTTACCCTGATTCTTTTCAAGGTGTTACAGCTTAAATATGCCATGGGGGCCATTGTGGCGCTATTGCATGATGTATTGATCACTGTGGGCATTTTTTCAATTTTAAACCTTGATTTTTCATTGCCAATCATTGCCGCCCTTCTGACCATTATTGGATATTCATTGAACGATACAATCATTGTGTTTGACCGGATCAGGGAAAATGTAAAGGGTGAGAAAAATATGGAGGCGCTTCCCCTCCTGTTTAACAGAAGTATCAATGAAACCTTATCCAGAACCATTCTAACGTCAGCAACCACATTGATTGTTCTGTTTGCCCTCTATTTTCTGGGTGGAGAGATCATTCATAATTTTGCATTTGCCATGATTATCGGCATTGTCATAGGAACCTATTCTTCTATTTTTGTGGCAAGCCCCATCGTTCTTGCGGTTAACAAAAGGTAATGCCATATGGATTTTAAAAAAAAACTTATTCAAACAGTTTTTTTTATACTGATATCATTCAGCCTGGTTTCCTGCGGATCTTTTGATTATTTCAAACCATCTTCAGAGCCGGTGCAGTCAGCCGGTTCTGAAGATAAAATCACTGAACTGGAATCTGAGATTTTAATCGTAAAACAGGAACAGGCCGAACTTAAAACCCAGATCAAGGAAAAAGATGCCTCTATTCAAAAACTTGAAAAAGATATCAACACACTTGAAAAAAAACTAACCGCCCTTGAAAAGATCAAACACGCATCAAAACCGGCTAATTTAAAAGTTGAATACACCACACCTGCAGAACTGTATAAACAAGCCAGAAATCTGTTGCTTGAAGAAGATTATGAGAATGCTGCAACCTTGTTTGAAAAATTTATTGCCACCTGGCCAAAAGACAGTTTAGCCGATAATGCCTTCTACTGGATGGCCGAATGCCACTATTCCATGGGGGACTATAAAAAAGCGATCTTGTTATTTATGGATCTTGAACAGCAATACCCAACATCAGAAAAAGTACCGGATGCCATTTTAAAGGCCGGCTATTCATATCTGTCACTGGATGACACAAACCGGGCCCATCATTTTTTAACAAAAGTTTTAAAAAAATATCCATTTTCACCGGCAGCTGAAAAAGCCCAGGAAAAACTCGGAGAATTTAAATAAGTTTTACCTCTAAATAATGCATGTTTCTTTTGACACATATCTGCCCTGGTTTATTCTAAGGGAGATCCCGTTCATTGGCAATGCTGCGTACAAGCGGCTGATCCATCAGCTGGGGTCTGCTTTGAATGTTTTAAATGCCACAAAAAACCAGTTAGAATCCATTGATAAAATCAGTCCGTCCATGATACAGGGTATCCTTAATCACAAAAATTATCAGGACCAGGCCAAAAAAGAACTGGAACTGGTATTGAACAATCATTACAAGATACTGATCTTAACCGATTCTGACTATCCCCTGTTGCTTGGCAATATTCCGGACCCACCGCCCATTTTAACTTATCTTGGCAGTCTGGACAATCTGTCTCCTTGTATCTCCATAATCGGTTCCAGAAATGCGACCCGGTATGGGTTGAGCACGGCCCAGGATTTATCGGCCAGGTTGGCAAAAAAAGGGTTTCAGATTGTATCCGGCATGGCCAGGGGGATTGATTCAATGGCACATAAAGGAGCTTTAAAGGTCAATAAAAGAACCATTGCAGTACTTGGATCAGGACTCAATAAAATTTACCCAAAAGAGAACAAACAGCTTTTTCATGATATTGCCCAAACCGGAACGATCTATTCGGAATTCAGAATCAATACAGATCCTGTTCCTTCAAATTTTCCCATCCGGAATCGTATTATTGCGGGGCTTTCATGCGGTACGCTTGTTGTTGAAGCTGCAAAAAGAAGCGGGTCTCTGATTACAGCCCGACTGGCCGGGGAATATAACCGGGAAGTATTTGCCGTTCCGGGCAGTATTGCTTCTTCCAAAAGCCAGGGCACCCATTCTTTGTTAAAGCAGGGCGCAAAACTGGTGGAAGATGAAATGGATATAATCGATGAGCTGGGCCAGTTTATCCATGCCCAAAATGTCAAAATTACCCTGGATAAGAAAAACAACGGTCAACCATCTGAATATAAAACCTGTAAAACTATCACAGATCATATCATTCATTTTCTTGAGCCCTACCCTGTTCACATTGACGTATTAATTGAAAAAAGCGCCATGACCAGTTCCAAAGTTGCATCACAACTTCTTGAACTCGAACTTTCCGGACAAGCGACACGTCACCAGGGAAATTACTATTCAATATCGGAGGATAACCATTGTCAAAACCGTTAATCATTGTTGAGTCACCAACCAAAATCAAAACATTAAAAAAATATGTGGGAAATGAATTTAATGTGGCTGCCAGTGCCGGACATATCAGAGATCTGCCCATTAAAACCCTGGGTATTGATATTGAGAAAAATTTTAAAGCTGAATACGAAAATATAGCAGATAAAAAAAAGGTGATTGCCAACCTTAAAAGCCTGGCCAAAGACACCCGGCAAATCTATCTGGCACCTGACCCGGATCGTGAAGGGGAAGCCATTGCTTTTCATATCATGGATATTTTGAAAAAAAAAGACAGGGTTTTTCACCGGGTACTGATTCATGAATTAACCAAAAAAGGAATTCAGGAGGCTATCTTGAACCCTTTGAAACCAGATGCGAATAAATATGATGCCCAGCAGGCAAGAAGAAAACTGGACCGGCTTGTGGGATATCAGATATCTCCCCTTTTGTGGCAAAAAGTACAGCGGGGGTTGAGTGCCGGAAGGGTTCAGTCTGTTGCAGTGAAAATTATTTGTGACCGGGAACGCGAGATCCGAAAATTCATACCTGAAGAATACTGGACCATAACGGCTGATCTTCTGGGTGATGCTCCTCCGGAATTTAATGCAACCCTGATCAAAATAAACGATAAAAAAGCAAAAATTGAAACCGGTAAGCAATCCTCTGATATTGTAAGCGACCTTAAACAAGCTGAATTTAAGATCGATCAAATTAATACCAAAACCATTAAGCGAAATCCTGCCCCCCCTTTTATCACCAGCAAACTCCAGCAGGATGCCATCAACCGGTTGCGTTTTTCAGCAAAAAAAACAATGATTATCGCCCAACAGCTGTATGAAGGCATTGAAATCGGATTAGATGGTCCTGAAGGTCTGATTACCTATATGCGTACGGATTCCACCCGAATAGCACAGGATGCAGCCCAGGAGGCGCAAGCCTACATTACCCAACATATCGGCAGTGAATTTGCATTGCCAAAACCTCGTTTTTTCAGCAATAAAAACAAAGTACAAGATGCCCATGAGGCTATTCGCCCGACATCTGTATTTCATTCACCCGACAAAATCAAAGGCTATTTAACGCCGGATCAGTTCAAACTCTATGATCTGATCTGGAAACGGTTTATGGCATCCCAGATGGCCCAGGCCATCATCGACCAGAAAACCATACTTGTTCAAGCCACTGATCAATACACCTTTTCAGTCAGCGGCTCCACAGTCAGATTCCCAGGCTATATGGAATTGTATTCCCCGGAAGATGAAACCAAAGAAAAAGATAGCCAGACATTGCCTGATCTAAAAGAAAAAAGCCTGTTAAAAACACTGAATATCAATCCAAAACAGCATTTTACAAAACCAAAACCCAGATTTACCGAAGCCACCCTGGTTAAAGAACTTGAAAAAAACGGCATTGGCCGGCCCAGTACCTATGCCTCAATAATATCGGTAATCCAGGACAAGGGGTATGTTGATTTTGAGAACCGCAATTTTATACCCAGTGAACTGGGTTTTATTGTCAATGATTTACTGGTTGCCTCTTTTCCCAATATTTTAAACATCTCTTTTACCGCTCAAATGGAAAACAATCTGGATGATGTGGAATCCGGCGTTCTGAATGAAATTAAATTGTTGACCGATTTTTACAAAGCTTTTAAGCAAACCCTGGATGAAGCCAAAGAAAAAATGGTCAGTGTAAAAGGCGTTGGGATTCAAACATCACTTGCCTGCCCAACCTGCGGGAAGCAACTGCACATTAAAATTGGAAAAAACGGACATTTCCTGGCGTGCACCGCATACCCGGACTGTTCATTTACCTCCAACTACATCCGGGATGAAAAAGGTGACATCTCCATTGTTGAAACCATTAAAGACAGCACCAAGGTCAAAGATTGTGTTAAATGCGGGCAACCCATGGTCACAAAGGATGGAAAATTCGGCCTTTTCCTGGCCTGTACCGGATATCCGGCATGTAAACACACAGAATCAGTGAACGGCGGTGACAATGCCAAAAAAATTGATATGAAGTGTCCTGAACCAGGTTGTAAGGGCGAACTTGTAGAAAAAAAATCAAAACGGGGGAAAATCTTTTACGGGTGTTCACGATTTCCAGATTGTTCCTTTGCATCCTGGGACAAACCAGTGGATAAACCTTGTCCGGATTGCGGCAGTACCTACCTTGTAGCAAAAGAAACAAAAAAAGAAGGCTTGTTTTTAAAATGCCCCAACCGGGAATGCAGCTTTAAAGAACCTTTATAGCAGACAAAAAAGCGAATCATCCTGATACAGCTGGAAGATATGAAACAACCTGGATAAACAGGAAGTAGAAAACACCAAAAAATTGGAGACATTAATGTTAAAAGTTTATGCGGCAAAATGGTGCCCGCACTGCAGGCAAACCACTGAATATTTAAAAAAGAACCAAATTGAATTTGAATATATTGAAATCGAAGAACAATCCAATGACACTGTCCAGAAAATCATCGATGTCAACGGTGGAGATGACTGGGTAGTCCCAACACTTGAATATAACGGGAAGTGGCGGGAAGGCAAGGTCTATGATGAAAAACAGCTTATTTTTGATTTACAAATATTGGGTGTGCTTGCATGATATTATAAATTCTGATTGATTTTGAACAGAAGCGGTAAAATTCATTAGGAAAACATTTTCTTTAAAAGGCAGGGTCATGCATTATGCCCTGCCTTTTTTTATTTCAACAGCCTCGAAACTCTGATTAAATTCTACCCGTCTGGGATTCTTAACAAGACTTAAATACCAATCATTACATCAATTTTGCATTCAGCCATAAATGGGTCAGAATGCTCAGGATATATCCCAATCCGATCACCGGAGTCCATTTTAAATGTGCACCAAAGGTATAAACCCCCCGGGCAGTCCCCATGAGGGCCACACCGGCAGCCGAGCCGATGGCCAGAAGACTGCCCCCGACTCCTGCGGTCAGGGTCACCAGCAGCCATTGACCATGGGACATATCCGGATTCATGGTCAAAACAGCAAACATGACCGGGATGTTGTCTACAATAGCGGACAAAACACCCACAATACTATTGGCATAGGTTGCCCCAAGATCTGTGTACATCAGGTTGGAAACAAGGTTTAGATAGCCGAACTGACCCAAACCGCCGACACACAAAATAACCCCGTAGAAAAAAAGCAGGGTATCCCATTCTGCCCGGGATATCTTTTCCATGATATCAAATTGTTTGGTCTGCTCTTCATTAGAGCATGCTTCTTCAAGCACTTCAATGGCCCCGACAATTTCATCATTTTCATCTTTCAGTGGTGCCGCAGCAAAAGATAACCATTTGCCCTTTTCTCCGATTTTCGGAAAAAAATCAGAGGCTTCAAAAGCAGACGGAATCTGGCCGGCAAGCTGGTGTTTGCCTTTGTAAAAGGCCTGAATCAATATATCCGGCATACTGTCCAAAACCAGATCAGCCAGCGCCGGTCGTTTTTTTTCATAAAACGGCTGCCAGTGGTTGCTGGTCCCGATCTGTTCCTTGCCGGAAAGCCCGGTTAAAGCTTCAATGGCAGGATTCCAATGGGTAATCCTATGATGCAGATCAATTATAAAGGCTGGCTTTAAAGACTGATCAATCATCTGTTGGATCTGGTCAAGGGTTTTATCTTTAAAATCAAACAGCGGATGTTCATTGGACGGTTGTTTGTGCCGTGCCCCAAGGATCAGATCATGCTGGTGAATCCGGCCTTCAATGCGTTTGAGATAATAAGAAAATATCCCCAGATATCCTAAACCCAGCATCATGCCGGCGGCCGGGGGCAGGTGCAGAAAATTATGAAAACTTACCGCCGTGATAATGGTTAAAAGAAACAACCCCATCATTATCTTTGCCCCGGTTTTCATTTCAACAGACTCTGACAGCTTTTCCGGCGATCCCTTTGAAATGGCAAAATTCATGGCGATTGCGGGTACAAGCCAGTTGACCATTGAAGGTATCAAAAGAACAAAAAATTCACCAAAAGCAACCTTGCCTTTTTGCCAGACCATCAGGGTGGTGATATCCCCAAAAGGAGAAAATGCCCCGCCGGCATTGGCAGCAACAACAATATTGATACAGGCAAGGCAGACAAAGGTTTTATTGTTCCCACCCACGGCCATGACCACAGCCCCCATGAGCAATGCTGTGGTTAAATTATCGGCTACAGGAGAGATAACAAATGCCAGACCACCGGTTATCCAGAAAATGGTCCGCAAGGAAAATCCTCTGGACACTAAAAAAGCCCGCAATTTTTGAAACACGTTCCGTTCTTCCATGGCATTGATATAGGTCATTGCAGACAGCAAAAATAAAAACAGTTCAGCATACTCCAGAAGACTGTGCCTGATGGCTTCATGGGCCATATCCGGTTTTCCGATCGCAGCATAGGCCAGGGCCACAAGAATCCAGATAACGCCGGCAGCCAGAAGAACCGGCTTGCTTTTACGAAGGTGAATGCTGTTTTCCAACGGGACCAGTGAATAGGCCATGACAAAAAAGGCAACCCCCATATATCCATAAATGGTATGGGTCAGATTGACAATTTCCTGGGCGTGTGCGCCATCACTGGCAAACAAAAAAACCGGTATCATCAAAAATATGCTAAGAAGGATTAACGTTTTTATCCACTTAAAAAAATTACACATCATAATTATATTCCTATACTTTATTTTTACTTTAAAATTGAATGGTTACGATTAGCTGGTCCACTTTTGAATTGCTTGAAAAACAATATCTCGTTTGATGGGTTTGGTTAGAAAAGCATCCATGCCGACGTCTGTACATTGTTTTTTAAACTCATCCAGAACATTGGCTGTCAATGCGATAATTGGAATGCGTTTCTCCGGGTGCACACAGCTTTCAAATTCTCGAATCTGACGAGTGGCCTCAAACCCATTCATCACCGGCATATTGATATCCATGAAAATAATATCAAACGCATCCGGGGTTTGCGTATATTTATGAACTGCCTGCTGCCCGTTTACTGCAATGTCGATAATATAACCAGCTTTGGTCAACATCAGTTGTGTCATTTTCTGGTTAACCGGATTATCTTCAACCAGAAGAATGGACACACCACTTTTTTGATTTTCAGAAAGCAGGTGGGCGGTAACAATTCCATTGTCTGCTATATCAGAGGACTTGAGCCCGTCATCCATACCCATGACGTAGGATACCATCTTAAATAACTTTTTACGGGAAACCGGTTTGGGTAAAAACCCCTTAAATCCGGCTTTACAAAAAGTATCTGAAATGCCCGGGACTGGAATGGAACAGGCTATAAAATCAAAAGAATAGTCTTTCGGCTGAATAAACTGATATCTTTTGAACAGATCTTTTTCCCGACTTTTAATAATTTTGTCAAAATCAATGACAGCGATATCAAAATCAAGATTAAGCTTACTGGAAAGAAAATCATGAAGATCATGAAAATCAACACAGACAACCATCATCCCGGCCAATTTTAATTCATGGGCCAGTATTTTATGTGTCTGGCTTGATGTTGAAGATAACAAAACCCGCTTCCCTTTAAGTTTTACCGGCCGGATTCGTCTGACTTTTTTGTTGGGTATGGTTTTCAAACAAGAGGTAAAATAAAAGGTTGAGCCGGCAGTTTCATTGTTTTGGGCCCAGACATCCCCCCCC
>JBDRPM010000116.1:0-2866 GCA_043827005.1 Pseudomonadota bacterium
AGAATACGGGGTCAATATTTTAGATATTGGTCAGGCTGTTATCCATGAATATATCTCTCTGGGCATTCTGGCTGAAATTCCCCGTTCAAAGGATTTTTCAACTATTTTCAAGGATATGCTGTTCGAAGGGCATAATATGGGCCTTAAAGTGGATATCAAGCCTGTGGATTCTGACAGTTATGAGCACTGGGTTCATGCCCATGGCAAAGAACGGCGGATTATCACCATCCTGGGCCGAACCGTCACAGCCCAGCAGATTTCTGCTGTGGCCTCGATTATTGCAGAAAATCACATGAATATTGATAGTATCGCCCGGTTGACCGGCCGGATTTCATTGAAGAATCCCCAGCCCAACCCAAGGGCCAGTGTCCAGTTTTCAGTGAGCGGCAAACCTCTGGACATTAAAAAAATGCGTCAGCGGTTTATGGAGATTTCCCAGCAGGCCGGCATTGATATCTCTTTTCATGTGGATAACATTTATCGGAAAAACCGGAAACTGGTGGTGTTTGATATGGATTCCACCCTGATCCAGGCCGAGGTGATTGTGGAGCTGGCCAAACTGGCTGGCGTGGGTGAAGAAGTGGCCAGGATTACTGAATCGGCCATGCGCGGAGAGATGGATTTTAAAGAGAGCTTTGCCCGGCGGGTGGCCCTGTTAAAAGGGCTTCGCCAGGAGCAGCTGGAAAATATTTCAAAAACCCTGCCATTAACCGAAGGCGCTGAAGTGGTGACCCAAACGCTTAAAAACTTAGGGTATAAGTTGGGGATTTTATCCGGCGGGTTTACGTTTGTGGGCGAATATTTAAAAGATCTGCTGGGCTTTGATTATATGTATGCCAATGAGCTGGATATCAAAGATGGTGTGGTCACCGGCAATGTTGCAGGAGAGGTGGTGGACGGGGAGAAAAAAGCAGCCCTGCTTCGCCAGATTGCCCAGAAAGAAAAGATCTCGCTTGAACAGACCATTGCTGTGGGGGACGGGGCCAATGACCTGCCCATGATCAGTATTGCCGGTCTGGGTGTGGCCTTTAATGCCAAACCCATTGTCCGGGAAAAAGCATCCAATGCCATTTCCAGTGTAGGCCTGGACGGACTTTTGTACCTGATCGGTATCCATGAACGGGAGATTAAAGAAGAGGTTAAGCAGAATGGGGATTATGGCAGTGAATAATCCACCCTATGTGTTTGTTATTGTATAGCGCAGCAGAATCAGACAGGAGAAATTTATGGAGCCCGTTTTCTTTACCGCCATCTCTCAAAGTGAAGCCATTGACAGTATGATTGCAGCCGGCCAGGTTATTGATGGTTGCAAAAAACAGCTGGGCAGCAAGATTCCCCAGGCAGCCATTCTTTTTGCCGGGATTGATGTGGATCATTCCATTGTTTTAAAGGCTGTTTCAGACCAGTGGAAAGGTATTCATGTGGTGGGATGCACCACCGATGGTGAACTTTCTTCCCTGAACGGATATTCTCAGGATTCAGTCCTTTTGATTCTGCTGGGATCAGATACTGTGGAATTTGGCTCGGGAATATTTGATCTGTCCTGGGAGGATAAAAATCAATATTATGCCGTGCTCAAAGCGACCATGGCATCAGTTTCAAAGGAGCCCACCATTGGTCTGATGTTCTCAGACGGCTTGACCTATGATTCGGAAAAAGTGATTGCCGTATTCCGTGATATTTTAGGGAATGTCCCGATTTTTGGCGGGATTGCCGCAGATAACTGGCGGTTTACAGGGACAAAACAGTTTCACAATGACAGGGTCATGACAAAAGCAGCCCCGTATCTGATGCTTTGTGGAAAATTCGATTATGCCTTTGGTGTGGGAACCGGATGGAAGTCTGTAGGCGAGCCAGGGGTTGTTACCCGGGCAGATAAAAATACGGTTTATGAGATTGATTACCGCCCGGCCATGACCTTTTATCGTGAGCTTCTGGGAGAAAAAGTCATTCCTTCAAACGAGATCCCCATTGCAGTGTATAATTCAGACGATGAATACCGATTTTTGAGGACCAGTTTCCAGGAATACGATGCTCAAACAGGGTCTATCTCTTATCTTGGTAATATTCCGGAAGGCTACAGGGTCCGGTTGACAATTGTGGACAGGGATTCCATAATTTCCGGGGCTGCTGTTTCAATGAAAAATGCATTGGCTGATTTTCCAAAAACCACCAGGCCGGCACTGGCGTTATGTTTTTCATGTTCAGCAAGACGGGCCATTTTAGGGTCCCGCACAAAAGAGGAAACCACGACGGTACAATCGATTTTAGGAGATGCCGTGCCCATTGCAGGGTTTTATACCTATGGTGAAATCAGCCCCCCGGCCAGGAATGAAAGAACACAGTTTCACAATGAATCGTTTACCAGTTTGCTTTTAGGATAGATTGCATTGAAACATTCAGATCAAAAAAACAGGCCCGAAGAGATCCAGGCCCTGGTTCAGGAAATTTTGCTGCTGGAAAAGAAACTTGAGCAGTCAGAACTGTCCTTGCGTCTGCTGGAAGAAGCCAAAGACCGGTATGATCATATCAATCATTCAACCATTCACAGGCTGGTTGTGCAAAAAGCTGAGCTGGATAGAAAAAATAAAGAGTTGACCGATGCCATCAAAGAAATAAAAATCTTAAAAGGAATCATCCCCATCTGCTGTGTCTGTAAAAACATCAGGGATGACAAAGGATATTGGAACCAGTTGGAGGCCTATATCCAGGAGCATTCAGATGCAGAATTCAGCCATGGTATCTGTAAGGAATGTGCCAGTAAACTTTATCCGGAAATTAAGTTCAAGGATGATTGATCAATATTAAATGATCAGGGGCGGATCGCTTCAGGCGCTGTATGCCGTAGGATCGCTGATCCCTGCGG
>JBDRPM010000117.1:0-15649 GCA_043827005.1 Pseudomonadota bacterium
GAACTTGAACACATGCCAGATCTTGTAAAAGATCTGGGGATCAAACATTTTTTTATCCAGGTGATCGGCATGAGAGGGGAGTCATCAAAAAAAATTGGAAATCTCCAGGTATCAAAAGAAACATGGCTGGACATCATCCCCAAAGTGGCTCACCGCATGGCAGATCAGAAAATTGTAGTAACCTATCCAAAAGTCTTTTTAGATAGAAAAGAACCATTCGAATGTGCTGGAAATGTGGCAGACAACTATTTTATTTTCCCCAATGGCCGGGTTTACCAGTGCCCCATCTGTGAAGACTTTTCCCTGCATTCCTATGAAATAAAGGAAAACAAACTGGTTCAGACCCCCAAAATCAATGAGCAGGATTTGTTCAAACTGGATATTCCCGAAGGCTGCGTTATGAACAAAATGATCCAGCCGGAAAACCTGTCCTACGATAATACCGGCAGCCCTTTATACCAGATTGCCTGCTGCATGTTAAAACAGCAGATTTCGATCGAGGGGGGGTCAAACCTTTAATTGTGAATTATAGAGCCTTATTCACAAATCAATGTTTGACCCCGATATCCTTTTAAATCAAGTGGATCGACACCAGATTGTCCGAGACTTCCAAAAATTCAAACCCGAAATCATCAAATGTCTTCAACATAAGGGCATTGGCAAACTGGGTGGCCTTTCCTTTGTAAAGCATTTCAAGGATTCCATAGTTTGATCCCATTTCTTTGGGCTGCATATTCTCAATGCCGGACATCTGCTTAAAGCGCCGGGTCAATGCCAGGTATCTGGGATGGAACTTATCCCCTTGAATTTTAACCTCAAAAGAATGCTCTTTTCTCAGATTCTGGGTCCAATAGGCATCAATTTTATCAATCAAATCTCTTGCAGAAAGGACGGCAGCCTTGGCAATGGCGTTTATGTTTCCTTCTTCATGGGTCTCACTTTTAACCACTGCTTCTATTTGAGACGTTATCGTTTTTTCACCGGTCTCAATATTGTATCCATCCAGATGAATGACGGCGTTAAAGGTTTTTTCCTCTCCCATTCGATTGATGGCCTTCTGGGAAACCACACTCCCGAAAACAATCATGTCTGCTTTCATCTGCCGGCCAAGGTCAATGGCAGCAACGGTATCGGACGTAGATTGGAAAACAATATTATAAAAAGACGGATCTGGTCGCTGAGAACTGTTTCCGATGATCATAAACCCTTCCTGAGTCATCTGATCGGCAATTACCTGTTCGGCAAGGGAAGAATATAGCTCCGGGCTGTCGTTCCACCATGTTTTGGGTTCAGCATCAGACACGGTTTGTTCTGAAATAAAAAACAAAATAACCGGCCTGCCTTTATTGATGTTCAGAATTTTGGCTTCAATCAATGTTTTTTCAAGCAGATTCAGATCAATTTTTGACTCAATCCCCACTATATAATGATTTTTATTTTCAATGGCGCCGAGTACTTTATACGTGATGATATAATCCTTTGTCTTTGACAAGACCCTGTTATAAAAAAAATCAAGATTGGAGGCAAAGATCTGATTGGGCACAAGGGTGCTGAATGCATTTTGAAGAGCAACATCCAATGCATCTTTTTCTGCGAATTGCCCGGCCTCCTGAATATTCTGGTTGATCACCGGACGTCTGGCTGTGGTAACACAGGTGTAGACCTGTGTGTCTTTATCAGCAAATGAATCATTCACGAAAAACAATATGCAAAACCCCAACAGCATCACACTATGGATTGTTCTTTTGTTCACCATCCTATGGCCACCTTTTTAACCTTTTTATAATTTTTTATATGAAAGAACTTGCCAGGCTTATGAATTCTTTCATGCTTTGTTGTGGGCAGGCCGAGGTGAAATACCAAGGCGGCCCATGGCCGTTATTCGAATTCTTTTATAACTGTCTTTATACTTTTCTTTCAAGGGAATAATCAGCGATCAGCGCTAAAAATTGACTGGACTCACACAATTTAAATCCATCAAGGCATGTTTTGGCCTTTGTCACATGATCCATGGCACATTGTCGGGTGTATTCAATCCCCTTATATGCGTATAGCTTTTCCCGTAATATTTCAAACTGGTCCTGATCAAAGGTGTCGGATGTGATCACCTTTTCCATCCAGATTCTGTCTTGATCTTTATTTTGAGCAAAAGCGCTGGCCAGGCTGTAAATCAGGGGAAGGGTCAGTTTGCCTTCCCGCATATCTGCACCAGGATTTTTCCCAAGTTGCTCTTTGGTTGCAAGATAATCCAGCAGGTCGTCTGCCATCTGGAACGCCATACCCAGATGATAGCCGTACTGACCCAAAGCCGCCTGCTTTTTTTTGTCTGCTTTGGCAAGGATGGCCCCGCTTTGGCAAGCTCCCTGGATTAAAACAGCAGTTTTTCTTTCAATGATTTTAAGATACTGGGCTTCGGACAGGTCCAGTTTTCCCTTTTGTTCCAGCTGGTCAATTTCACCCTGGGACATCTCAGACGTAATATTGGCCATCACGTCAATAATGTCCGGTTCCCGGGTTTGTGCGGCAATGCTCAGAGCCCGGGCCAGAAGGAAATCCCCTGTCAGAACGACTTTGGGAGCTGACCAGCGCTTATGGGCAGCATCGTTTCCCCGACGGGTATCTGCCTGATCCACCACATCATCATGCAGCAGGGTGGCGGCATGAAGGTATTCAAAAATAACGGAAACATCTATTTCAAATCCGGTCTGATACCCGCAGAGCCGTGCAGAATGAATCATCAGCAACGGTCTTAACCGCTTGCCACCGGAAAACAGCAAATGGGACGCAATGGTTTTAACCAGATCCACATTGGGCTTTAAATGATCTTCAAGCGCCTTTTCGATCAGTTCAAGATCTGGTGCAACTATTTGGATAATCTGCTCTTTTAATCCCCTGGTCATGCAATTTCCCCGGCAATATCATATTCAAATCCGTCTGTTATTCTTACCTTAACCAGGGTATTGATTTCAAGGGTTTCTGCATAAATAAATGTCATCCCGTCCACTTCCGGGGCCTGAAACCGGGTTCGGCCGATATACACACCAGGTTCCGGGTTTTCTTCCACCAGCACATCAAAAATTTTGCCAACATACCCCATATTAATGGATTCTGAGATAGCTGCCTGGGCAGCCATGATCTGATCATACCGCTGTTCTGCAATCTTATCGCTGACATGACCGGCAAGTTGATGGGATTTTAAATCTTTGGAATCCGAATAGGTGAACACCCCCAAATGATCAAATTTAAGCTCTTTTATAAACATTAGCAGGTCCTGAAAATCCTGTTCTGTTTCACCGGGGAATCCTACAATCAGGGTCGTTCTTAACACCGCATCAGGATCAATACTGCGGATGGTGTTAAACAACGCAACCAGATCTTCTCGGGTATAAGGCCGACCCATCCGTTTGAGTACGGCTGATGATGCATGCTGGATGGGAACGTCATAGTATGAACAAATATTGCTGTGATTTTTGACCGCTTTAACAACCGACTCGGTCAATGTCTGGGGATGGGTATATAAAAACCGTATCCAGACATTGTCATCTTTAAGGGTCTGGGCCAACGCCGTCAGGACGGTATGAAAACCAGTATCGCCATCCAGATCCTGGCCATAATCTGTGGTATTTTCAGCCGTTAAAATAATTTCTTTAACCCCTTTTGAGACAAAAACCCTGGCTTCTGTGCAGATATCCTCCACAGGACGGGAACGCTGATGCCCCCGAAGTGATGGAATAATGCAAAAGGTGCAATGCCGGTTGCATCCTTCAGACACCTTTATATAAGCATAGGGACCTGTGGTCAGCGCTCTTTGTTCATTGACATCCTGGAATGGCCGCTGACCCGGATCAGGAAAAAGGGTTAAGGCTTTAACATCCCGGTTTTCAACCACATCCACAATCAGATCACAGGCACCAGTGCCCAAAAAAGCATCCACTTCAGGCAGGGTTCCCACCAGATCCGGATCATCCTTGTACCGCTGGGCCAGGCAGCCTGTGGCAATCAATCGCTTGCAGGCGCCGGATTGTTTAAATTCAGCCATCTGCAAAATAACATCAACCGCCTCATCCGAGGCGGTTGATATAAATCCGCAGGTATTGACCACAATGGTCTGGGCAATGGACGGGTCATCGGTAATCTGATGACCCTTTGCAATCAGCTTGCCCAGCATGATCTCGCTGTCAACCTGGTTTCTGGAGCATCCCAGTGTTTCAAAAAAAACGATCATACAGCTTTTGCCATGAGATCTCCAAGCTGTTTGGAGAATCTGGCAGGATTGTCCAGTTTGCCGCCTTCAGAAATCACGGCAATATCAAACAAAAGGTCACTGTAATCTTTTAGTACCGGGTTGGTGGTATCGGTTTCAAAAATCTCTTTCATCTTGCCCATAACCGGATGGCTCACATTGACTTCCATCACCCTTTTTTGATCCGGTGTTTTCTGGCCCGAGGCTTTCAGGATTTTTTCCATGTAAGCGCTCATGCCCCAGTCATCGCCGGACAGACAGGATACAGAATCTTTAAGTCGATTGGAAACCACCACATCCTTGACCTTTTCTTCGAGTTTTCCTTTAAGAAAAGACAAAAGGGCGGAATATTCATTTTTCTTGTCATCATCCACCTTATCCAGGTCCAGATCCCCTTTTTCCGCACTTTTAAGGTTCTTTTCCTTGTACTGGTGCAGACTCTGGGTCACCCATTCGTCAATGGGATCGGTCATCAGCAGCACTTCATAATCTTTTGCTTTCAAGGATTCAAGCAATGGAGAATTCGCCAAAGAGGACAGGGTTTCACCGGTCAGAAAATAGATCTCTTTTTGATCCTCTTTCATGTTTGTAATGTACTCATCCAGGGTAATATATTTGCCATCAGACTTTGTGGTTTTGTACCGCATCAAAGATGCCAGGCGATCCTTGTTTTCAAAATCCGTTGGAATACCTGCTTTTAAAGCCTGACCAAATTCATTAAAAAATTCTTCATACTTTTCTTTTTCCATGCCTTCAAGCGTTGAAAAAACCTGTTTGACCAGGTTCTTTCTGATATTCCGGATCAAGCGGTCTTCCTGGAGGATTTCACGACTCACGTTCAGGTTCAGGTCCGGTGCATCCACAACCCCCTGGATAAATCCCAGGTATTCGGGCAAAAGCTCTTTGCAGTCATCCATGATAAATACCCGTTTACAATAAAGCTGCATGCCGTGTTTTCTTTCCGGCCGGAACAGATCCATGGGTGCCTTGGCCGGCAGGTACATCAGGACATCATATTCGGTAACCCCTTCAAACCGTTTGTGAATTGTTTCCAGGGGTTTGTCCCAGTTATGGCTGATATGTTTGTAAAACTCCTCATGTTCTTCTTCGGTGACATCCTCTTTGGCTTTTGACCAGATGGCTTTCATGGAGTTTAAGGTTTCATCTTTTTTAACCTTGCGATAGGTTTCTCCAATGGGTTTGCCTTTAGAATCCTTGATAATCTCATTTTCCGGAATGGGCTCGCTTTTTTCCATATTCATGATCACAGGATAGGTCACAAAATCAGAATGTTTTTTAACGATGTGCTGAATGGTATACTCTTGTGTAAAATCCTGCTCCCCCTCTTCCGGGTCTTTTAAATACAAGGTGATGGTTGTTCCCCGGCTTTCTTTTTCAATCTCCTCGATCGTGTAATCTCCCTTGCCATCCGATTCCCACCGGACACCGGCAGCTTGCCCCACAGTCTTTGTATCCAGGCGGACTTTATCAGCCACAATAAACGCAGAATAAAATCCCACACCAAACTGGCCGATGAGTTCAGGAGACAGGGTATTTTCTTTTTTAGAATTTTCAAGGGCTTTCATGAAGGCTGCTGTTCCGGATTGAGCAATGGTACCAATGTTATCGTTGACTTCATCAAAGGTCATGCCGATGCCGTTATCGGAAATCTGGAATGTTTTGTTTTCAGAGTCCAGTGCTATCCGGATATGATAATCACTGTCATCAGAGAACAGATCCGGTTCGGTCTGGGCTTTAAATCTTGCCTTGTCTATGGCGTCAGATGCGTTGGAGATCAGTTCGCGGACAAAAATCTCCCTGTTTGAATACAAAGAATTAATAATCAGGTGCAAAAGTTGTTGTACTTCGGTTTTAAACTTACGTGTCTTTTTTGTTGCCATGGTCTCTCCTGTTTTGGTTTCATCACTATTTGAGTTAAAGTTTTCAATAATAATTGGTGCTAAACGCCAAATGTCAAGATATGAGGAAAAAGCAATTGACAATTTACCAGGAGTCGATTTAACTGACAGGTGATATGGATTTAAAATTTTAAAGGGAAAAAACTATGGCCTCTTCATTTGTTATATTGATCGTGGATGATTCTGCATCCCTGCGCAACCTGATCAGAAAATCCCTGGAAAGTGCAGGATTTGATAATCTGCTGGAAGCAGTTGATGGAAAAGATGCCCTGGATATCATGATGGAGCATAAAGTTGACCTGATTATTTCAGATATCAATATGCCAAAGGTCAATGGTATTGAATTGCTAAGGGCTGTTTTAAACCACCCCACCCTAAAAAAAATACCCTTTATTGTGTTAACCTCCCAAACCCAGGAAGAAACATTTAAAGAAATGATGCAAATGGGCGCCACGGATTTTATTAAAAAACCATTCACAAAAGAAGATCTGATCATTAAAATAAAATCGATTATTGAATGGCTTTAAGCCTGTAGCGCTTGCCTCTCCAAAGAGCCATCCTTCTCTTGTCTGCGGCATTGACCGGCCGGACACCGGCCAAAAGAGTCAAATCAACATATTGAATTTTTTGACAATACCTGCTATTAGAAGAATTTGAATTTTTTAAAGGATCCAAAGCCGTATGCACTATGAAGGAATGATCATAAGACCACCCAGTGAGGCTGACAGTATTTTATTGCAGGTCACCCTGGGCTGTTCTCATAATAAATGCACCTTTTGCGGGACGTTCAGGGGAAAGCGGTTTGATATTAAAAAAGATGAGATCATCTTTGAAGACATAGAATTTGCCCGGCAGCACTGCACACGCCAGAACCGCTTGTTTCTCTGTGACGGGGATGCCCTGATCATTCCCCAGAAAAGGCTTGTCACCATTTTAAAACAGATACAGACAAGGCTTCCCTGGGTGGAACGTGTCGGCTTGTATGCCAACACCAAAAGTATTGGCCTTAAAAGCGACGAACAGCTCAAAGAACTGCGCAGTCTTGGCGTTACAATTGCTTATATGGGCCTTGAATCCGGAGATGACCAGATTTTAAAAGAAATCCGCAAAGGTGCGGATTCCCAGCGAATGATCGAAATGGGAAAGCGGGTCCGGTCAGCCGGTATTCAGTTGTCTGTCACGGTTCTTCTGGGGCTGGGCGGCAAAGAAAGATCCAGGGAGCATGCCATGGAAACCGGCAGGGTCCTGTCTGCCATTGATCCGGAATATGTCGGCGCACTGAGCCTGATGCTGGTGCCAGGATCCGAGCTTTTTGATGCACATGAACGAGGAGAGTTTAAAGTACTATCAGCTGAAGACATGCTTGAAGAACTGGGAATGATGATCTCCGCAACCCATCTGACCAGCGGGCTTTTTCATGCCAATCATGCTTCCAACTATCTTCCCGTCCGGGCAAAACTGCCCGAAGACAAAGAACGAACACTTAAATTGATATCACAGGCGCTCAAAGGAAATGTCGCCCTTAAACCGGAACATATGAGAGCTTTGTAACACCCATTACCACACAGGAGAAACCAACCATGTCAGAAACTGAAACAACGCTTGATCTTTTAACCGTAAACACCATCAGAACCCTTTGCATTGATGCGGTTCAAAAAGCCAATTCCGGACATCCGGGTGCACCCATGGGGCTGGCACCCGTGGCTTATGTCCTGTTCAAACATTTTTTAAAACACAACCCCAAAAACCCGGCATGGTTTGACCGGGACCGGTTTGTTCTTTCCGGCGGTCACTGCTCTTCTCTGCTGTACAGCCTGTTATACCTGTTCGGCTATGGTCTTGAAATCAATGACCTTCAAAATTTCAGACAATGGGGTTCCCGAACTCCGGGACATCCTGAATACGGTGATACTCCCGGTGTTGAAACCACCACAGGCCCCTTGGGTCAGGGAATTGCCAATGCCGTCGGCATGGCCATGGCCGAACGTCATATGGCAGCACAGTTTAACAAAGAAGGCAAAGAACTGGTTAACCACTACACCTATGCCATGTGCGGTGACGGAGATCTGATGGAAGGGGTTGCTTTAGAAGCTATCTCCCTTGCCGGCCACCTGGGTCTGGGTAAACTGATCCTGATCTATGATGACAACTCCATCACCATTGAAGGCCCAACCAGCATTGCCTTTACCGAAGATGTAAAAGCCAAGTTTGAAGCCCAGAACTGGCATGTGGTCACGGTTGATGACGGCAATGATCTGGAAGCCATTCAAAGAGCCATCCAGGCTGGTAAAGATGCTGTTTCCCGGCCCACCCTGATCAAGGTAAAAACCCATATTGCATACGGCAGCCCCAACATGCAGGATTCTTCCAATGCCCATGGGTCCCCCCTGGGTGCAGAAGAGATCAAGCTGACCAAACGCTTTTATGGTGTACCTGAAGACCAAACATTTTATGTGCCCGAAGAAGTGCTTGAAAATTGCAGAAAAGCAATTCTTTTCGGCAATGGATTTGAAACCAGCTGGCAGACCATTTTTGATGATTACAAAAACAAATTTCCAGCACAAGCCGGCCAGTTTGTGGATGCCATCAGCGGCTTTTTGACCACAGGCTGGGATTCAAGTATCCCCACCTATGACCCTGCCAAACCGGCTGTAGCCACCCGTTCCGCCTCCGGCCAGGTACTCAATGCCATTGCTGAAAAACTGCCGGCACTCATGGGCGGCTCTGCCGACCTTGCACCCTCCAATAATACCTTTTTAAAGTCTGCAACGGTTTTTCAAAAAGATGCCTGGGATGGCCGAAACATCCGGTTCGGAGTTCGTGAACATGCCATGGGTGCCATCATGAACGGTATGTACCTGCATTCGGGTGTCCGGCCCTTTGGCGGAACCTTCCTGGTGTTTGCCGATTATATGCGTCCGGCCATCCGCCTGGCATCCTTGATGAAACTGCCCATCATCTATGTGTTTACCCATGACAGCGTTGCCGTGGGCGAAGATGGCCCCACCCATCAACCGGTTGAACACCTGGCCTCCCTGCGGGCCATTCCCGGCCTGAACGTGGTCCGGCCGGCAGATGCCAATGAGACAGGTTTCGCCTGGAAACAGGCCTTATCCACAATGAATGCGCCAACAGCCCTGATCTTAAGCCGACAGAACCTGCCCACTCTGGATGTATCCGAGCAGGACGGCGAGTTTAAATATGGCGCCTATACAGTTAAAAAGGTTGCAGACCCGGACATGCTGCTCATAGCCTCAGGCTCTGAAGTTCATATCTGTGTGGAAGCTGCAAAAACCCTTGAACACGATCATAACATCAAGGCTGCCGTGGTTTCCATGCCATCCTGGGAATTGTTTGAACAGGCTCCGGCAGCTTACAGAGAAAAAATTTTGCCATCAGCTGTGACCAAACGAATGGCTGTAGAAGCAGGCATCTCCATGGGATGGGAAAAATACACCGGACCCAATGGCAAAATCATTGCCATTGATAAATTCGGTGCTTCCGCTCCCGGCGGAACCGTTCTCAAAGAATATGGCTTTTCCGCCCAAAATATTGTTGAAAATGCATTGGCTTTTTCATAATAAAGAATGATCGTGTGCCGGAAAACCCCTTTTCCGGCACATGCACCAATATAAAGAAGGTCAATTATGCAAATTACGGTTCAGACAAATGAGCGGACCCAGATGATTGATATCACCCGGCAGGTTCAGGATGTCATCAAATCCTCTGGAATACAAAACGGCCTGGTCCATGTGTTTTCCATGCATACCACAGCAGCCGTCACCATCAATGAAAATGCCGATCCGGCTGTTGAACTGGATATTTTGAAAACCATCAACACACTGATCCCCTGGGATGACCATTTCAAGCACATGGAAGGCAATTCAGCCGCGCACATAAAGGTCAGCCTGTTTGGACCGTCAGAAACCATCCCACTGGAAAACGGCTCCATGATTCTGGGCACCTGGCAGTCAATCTTTTTTTGTGAGTTTGACGGCCCCAGAGCTCGCCGGGTCAATGTTCAAATTATTCCCACAGCAATAGGTTAAAGCACCCTTACCAGCATTTATATGAAAGAACAGGTCAACTTAATGAATTCTTTCATGATTTGTTGTGGGCAGGCCAGGGTAAAATACCAGGGCGGCCCATGGCCGTTTAGTCGGGAAATATCCGGGTTAGCATGAACAATTTGAGCTGTTAATCAGATTAAAATTTAAAATTTGTCGATCAGGTACATCTCCGGTATTGATTAAATCAATATCGCTTATTTGCAAATGCACAGTCATATAAAGGTTATGGATTCCGTGTTGGGTCAAGGGGGTCTTACCATTGGTTAAGCTTGCTGAATATGTGATCAAAAAATTGATCAAAAAAATGCCGGGAAGCCTGGAATGTTCTGGGTTGGTTCATGATGTCAATCTTGTCCATGGGGGTTTGGCCGGGGATCAGCGGTTCTATATTCCTGCGCCTGTGAGGCTGGTCCACGGGGAATATTGGGGGGTACTGCTTTTCTTTTTGCTGCCGGACCAGTTGGTCGTGGCTCTGTCGTTTGATGGGGTCGGACAGCACACTATATGCCTCCTGGATGGCAAGAAACGGGGACTGGTTCTCACCGTAATAATCCGGGTGAAATTCTTTGGCCAGCCTTCGGTAGGCTTCTTTGATATCGTCTGCAGTTGCTGTTGAAGTAATTCCTAAAACAAGGTAATAGTTTTTTGGCATACATCACCTCCTGATAAAAATTCTTCTATGTTGTTGCTTCATGGTTTTGTATTTTCAATGGATGCAATATAGCTCGATTCAATTACTTTGTCAATAAAATAATTTATAGTAATGAAAATTATATTGACATGAACTTTTTTATACTTAGTTTACGATTCAAAAGACAGTGACGGGGAAAACCGCTTTGAATTCAACGACACAATCGCACCATTCAGAACGGATAAAACTCGGTATAATAAACACAACATTAAAGGAGACACAAACTATGTTTACAAGAATGGGAGAAATTGACAGAATTTTCGGGGCCATGGATCTGCTCCGAAACAAAATGGATCAGGTTTTCGAAGGATTTGACCGGAGGGGTGAGGTTGGATCAGGATGGATATCCAGATCCGGCGGTCCCCGGACCAACCTTTACGAGGACGGCGACAAATTTGAAATCATTGCAGAGGTCCCGGGAATCGCAAAAGAAGATCTGAACCTGAAAATTCAAGGCAATTACCTTGAGCTCAGCGGATCCAGATCAATCAATACGCCGGAAGGATATAAGGTTCACAGAACAGAGCGAACACCCGGGTCATTTTTACGAAGTTTTACTCTTCCGTCCGATGTGGATGCAGACCGGGTTGAAGCCACTTTAAAAGAGGGTATTTTGCGCCTCACCCTTCCAAAATCCGAGGCAGCCAAACCCAAACAGATTACCATTGCTTAAACAATAAATATTTTAGGAGGATTACCATGGACAAAGGAAAAGATATGGTGAAAACCGATGCAAAAAATATTGAGAAAACAAGAACATTAAGGTCTGTTATGCCAGCGGTTGATATCTATGAAAATGATGATGAAATCATACTGCATGCAGATATGCCCGGTGTTTTAAAAAAGGATGTTTCCATAAACGTCGACAATGGGACATTGTCTTTATCCGGGGCGAGAAACCTTGAAGTCAAAGGCGTTTCAAAATGGAAAGAGTTTGTTGATGTGGAGTATGTCAGAAGCTTTTCAGTTCCCCAGACCATTGATGTTGAAAAGGTTGAAGCAGAGCTTAAAAATGGGGTTTTAACACTTCATCTACCCAAAGCAGAAGCTGCCAAACCCAGGCAGATACAAATTAATGCAGCTTAAAGGAGAAAAAAATGGATATCAAACGACTGGCACCATGGAACTGGTTTAATAAGGAGCATGAGGATGACGGCCATGCCGTATCGGTCAGCAGGGGAAACTCAATCGCCCGAAGAACCGGCGCAATGTCCCCTTCAAATGATATTTTTGATCAGATAGGCCGCTTATTGGACAGGCCATTTTACGATTTTGGACCCACATTGTTTGGATATGACAAAAAGCTTATGGAGGGAATGGCAGGAAGCATGATCAAACCCAGCCTGGATCTTGGGGCAACCCAGAAGGAATACTCGGTCAGTGTTGAGATCCCCGGGGTGGAGGAAAAGGATGTCAGGCTGGAAATTACCGGCGACACCTTGACCATCAGCGGTGAAAAAAAGCAGCTCGCAGAAGAGAAGGGCAGGCACTATTATCGCATGGAACGATCATACGGCTCATTCCAGCGGGTGTTATCCCTGCCGGAAGATGCAGACCAGGATGGGGTAAGGGCAGTTTTTAAAAAAGGGATATTGAAAATCACAATACCCAGGAAAGTTCTGCCGGCTTCATTGGTCAAGCAGATCGAGATCAAGACAGCATAGTTTTCATCCTGCTGACAGCGGATTTTAAAAAAACAGCCCTGGCCTGGCAGTCATTTTCAAGGCAGAGCCGATGCCAGGGCCTGTCCGTGCTGCAGGTGTAAAGATAAAAGCTGTTAATCTGATTAAAATTTAAACAGCCTGCCATTCTGCATGGGTTAAAATCAAATCCTTGTCCATGACCTTTGCATAAAACAGATCCCCTGTCTGAATAATTCCGACACCTTTTGGCGTTCCTGTCATTAAAACATCGCCAGGATAAAGCGTCATGAACTCTGACAGGCTGGCCAGAATTTTATCCGGGCTGAATATCATTGCCTGGATATGACCGGATTGAATCATTTGTCCATTGATATGTAATTCCAACCTCAAATTGTCACTGATCCTGTCAATACTGACAAAGGGACTGAACACAGCGGAACCGTCAAAGGCCTTGGCCCGCTCCCATGGCAACCCTTTGGATTTAAGCGTATCTTGAAGCGCTCTTTTGGTGATATCCAGACCAAACCCAACTGCGCAAAACCGGTTCTCTCCAAACACAAAGCATAACTCACCTTCATAATGAAGGGGTTCCTGGTGAAAAGAACTTAATTTTTCACCAATGGCTGAATTGGGTTTCAAAAAAAAGACCGGGACTTGAGGAATTTCATTGTTCAGTTCTTTAACGTGCTCAATATAATTTCGTCCCACACAGACAATTTTGGATGGTGTCACTGCTGTATTATCCACAAGGATGGTTTTCAAAAAAAATCTCCTTTGCACATTTTCAACTGACCGGTTTTGGCCAATTTTGTCTTGCTTAATTTAAATCTTCGCCGGTTTTTTTTACGCTAGGAAGTCTGAAAACCGGAACCCCTTCTTTCTGAAGAAGTTTATCTTCCTCTTGTGTGGTAGTTCCTTTGATATTTCTGAATTCTTCAACGCCATAATGCATCTGCAAGGCATTTTTGGTAAAAGCAGATCCCACGTCTTCAAAGTTTTTTTCAACATATTCAGCTACTTTTTCAGTGAGTTCTGCCAGTGCATCCCGGCTGGCCTGAAGAGCCTGCTGATTTTGGCCGCCGGATACTTTTCGAATGGCAATGGGGTGAAGCTTTTGAACAACTGATGTGGTTTCACAAACAGGACAACTTAAAATACCCTGTTCCTGTTGTGACTCAAGATCTTTTTTGTCTTCAAACCAGCCTTCGAATATATGTCCGTTCAGACATTCAAGATCAAATACAATCATTGTTAAATAATTCTGTTTACACCGGTTGCGATGTTAAAACAATAATCTCCCATTTTTTCATAATGTGAAACAATGGCAATATAAAAAACCCCCACATCAACCGAGCAGTTTCCAGCCCTTAATCTTTCTATATGCTGGTAGCGCATCTTTTCACGCATCTGGTCGATCGTATCCTCTTTGGCCAAAGCCTTTTGATAAAACCCTTCTGTATTCTCATGCATTTCATTGATCACCAGGGCCAAAAACTCATCCACTTCAGTTGATATATTCATCAGATCCTGTTTGGCATCATCGCTGAATTCTATATTATTTTCATACATTCTGACAAGCATTCTTGAAACATTTTCCAATGAATCCCCAAGCCGTTCAATATTATTGGTGATCCTCATCATTTCAGATATTTCTTTTGCCTCGGGCTCATTGACCTCGCCCTGGTAGATGGTGGTCAGATACTGGATAATGATCTTTTGAAAATCATCCAGATGTTTTTCAACAATTTCATATTCCCCCAGGATATCATCATCGGGCACCTTCAGGCAGGTGTTGGTTCTTTTTAAAAAGTCATGGGCAAAAACAGCGTTATTGATTATTTCACCCTTTACCCTGGCAAGGGCTCCTATGGGAGAGTCGATAAACTGACTGTCAAATTCAGGCAATCGATATCTGGATGTTGCTTTTTTTTCTCTTGGCGATAAAAAAATTGCTGCCTTGATCAACCAGGGTAAAAACACCAGAAAAATCATAGCGTTGATTACATTGAAAAGGGTATGGCCATTGGCAATATATCGGGCTATGTTGACCACTTCTCCATTGACAATCTGATCTACAGGCGCCGCACCCATGGCCAAAGTAATATACTCGACAAACCCCACAAAGGGTTGAAAAAATATCACCATGATTGAAACCCCGATCACATTGAAAAGCGTATGGGCCCGGGCTGTCTGGTGGGCACTGATACTGCTTGACCCCAATGTGGCAATTTCTGCGGTAATCGTGGTCCCGATATTCTCTCCCAAAACCAGGGCCATTGCCGTGGGGAAACTGAGCAGCCCCTGGAGAGCAAGGGTCATGGTCAACCCCACGGTGGCAGAAGAAGACTGAACCATGATGGTCAAAATAGTGCCCATGGAAACACACAACAGAATACCGCCAAAACTGTCTGTGTTGAATTTAGTGAAAAATGCAATAAACTGGGGATCGGATTTTATGGGAGAAAGGCCGTGGTTCATCACGGTCATGCCATAAAAAAGAAGCCCAAACCCCAGAATAATATCACCGATATATCTATATTTGCGCTGTTTGGAAAAATACTTCATGGGCACACCAATGGCAATGGCCGGCAATGCCAGGCTGGTCAGCTTAAAGGCAATCATCTGGCCGGTAATGGTGGTTCCCACATTGGCCCCGAGGACAACCCCGACAGCCTGCTCAAGCCCCATGATACCAGCCCCCACAAAGCCGATGAGCATCACTGTGGTGGCAGAAGAAGACTGAACAATGGCGGTAACACCGGCACCGGTTGCGCATCCCATAAACCGGTTGGAGGAAATGGCTTCCAGGACCCGTCGGATTTTCTGGCCGGCTGTGGCCTGCAAGCCTTCGGTCATCATCTTCATGCCAAGAATAAACAACCCAAGTCCGCCAAGCGTTTGAATCAGTATATTGGTAATATTCATATTCTATCCCTTATTAAATAGTGCCCGACCGAAAACCGCCAATTTTCCCGATTACTTCGTTGGGCTGCAAATTTTAATCCTCAAAATACTCAATGTATTCTTCCGGTTAAAATTCTCGCCCGCCTTGTACTCGAAAAAATTTTCAGGTTTTCGGTCAG
>JBDRPM010000118.1:0-98378 GCA_043827005.1 Pseudomonadota bacterium
CTGACCGAAAACCTGAAAATTTTTTCGAGTACAAGGCGGGCGAGAATTTTAACCGGAAGAATACATTGAGTATTTTGAGGATTAAAATTTGCAGCCCAACGAAGTAATCGGGAAAATTGGCGGTTTTCGGTCGGGCACTATCTAACGAATGATCATGACATTTTGGTGAAAGCTATTACTTCTAGACTCTATCAACGGCTTAGCACTTTAAATGTTGAGTGGTTGGTTGAGAAATTCAAAGAACTTCCACAAAATAGCAAGCTTAAGTTTATGCGGGTTGCTGAAGCAAGACTTAATGGTAATTAATACCTATGACTGCGGAATTTCTAAAAGATCAGCCGGGATTGCTAAAACTTCACAAAAGATTTAAGAAAATGCAAAACAGACAGCTTCCTTCTTGAACGGACACAACAGGTCATACAAAAGGTTGAGTAAGCTCAGGACATCCACAGTAAATGCCTTATTAAGGACCTTGCCGAGAGGCTCAGTGTGGAGTTCGGCAAGGGGTTTGATGCTTCCAACCTATGGAATATGAGGGCGTTTTATATGGCCTATCCAATTCTCGACGCAGTGCGTCGAGAATTGAGCTGGACCCATTACCGCATTCTCTTGCGTGTGGAAAAGGCTACGGCTCGGGCGTTTTATGAAAATGAAGCTGTTCATGCAAAATGGTCCACACGGGAACTTGAAAGGCAGATTGCTTCACTTTTGTTTGAGAGGCTTGCCCTTTCCAGGGATAAGCAGGGTGTTTTGGAGCTGGCCCGGAAAGGACAGGAAATAAGGCAGCCGTCTGACCTGGTTAAAGACCCTTATGTTCTTGAATTTGTCGGTTTGAGGCAGGAGGACCGTTTCCTTGAAAAAGAGCTTGAACAGGCACTGATCAACAGGCTGAAAGATTTTTTGCTGGAGCTTGGCAAAGGATTTGCTTTTATGTCCCGGCAGCAGAGGATATCACTGGATGGAAAACATTTTTATATTGATCTTGTTTTCTATAACCGGTTCACCAGAAGTTTTGTCCTGATTGATTTGAAGGTTGGAGAGCTGACCCACCAGGATATCGGCCAGATGCAGATGTATGTGAATTATTACCAGAGGGAGATGACAAACCCTGATGAAAATCCGCCCATTGGCATTATCCTATGTTCGGAAAAAAGCGAAGCGGTTGTCCGGTTTACTTTACCGGAAGAGAATAAACAGATATTTGCTTCCAGGTATAAACTTTACCTTCCAAGCGAAGAAGAATTGATATCTGAAATTCGTAGAGAACGGCAGTTGATTGAATTAAGAAAGACAGATGATGAGGGTGTAAAGGATGAATGATTCCCACTTTGTTCCCCTGAATCCCATTCCGATCAAGGACCGGGTATCCATGGTTTTTGTATATTACGGCCAGATTGATGTGAGGGATGGCGCTTTTGTTGTAGTGGATGATGTAAACGGTGAGCGGAAACATATCCCGGTTGGATCAGTGGTCTGCATTATGCTGGAGCCTGGAACACGAATCAGCCATGCAGCAGTGAAGCTTGCGGCAACAACGGGTACACTTTTGATCTGGGTAGGAGAGGCAGGTGTCAGGCTATATTCTTCAGGCCAGCCGGGTGGTGCACGGTCGGACAAATTGCTTTACCAGGCAAAATTGGCGCTGGATGAAAGCTTACGGCTGAAAGTTGTCCGGAAAATGTTTGAGATCCGGTTTGGTGAAAAACCGCCGGAACACCGGAGTGTTCAGCAGTTAAGAGGCATCGAGGGGGCACGGGTCAAAAAAATATATGAGCTTCTGGCTGCGAAATATAAAGTTCAGTGGAAAGGCAGAAATTATGATCCAAAGAACTGGGAAGCAGGTGATGTGGTCAACCGGTGCTTAAGTTCAGCCACATCATGCTTGTATGGAGTGACTGAAGCCGCTATTCTGGCAGCAGGATATGCTCCTGCAGTGGGGTTTCTCCATTCAGGCAAACCTTTGTCGTTTGTTTATGATATAGCCGATATTTATAAGTTTGATACGGTTGTCCCGGTAGCTTTTCAGGTTGCTTCAAAAAATCCGGCACGACCCGACCGTGAAGTAAGGATTGCCTGTAGAGACATCTTCAGGCAGTCACGGCTGCTTCAAAAAATTATTCCGGGGATTGAGGATATTCTTACAGCAGGGGGTATAACACCACCGGAACCCTATGACGATGCACAGCCTCCGGCAATCCCAGAGCCGGATACAATTGGGGACCAGGGACACAGGAGCGCTTGATATGAGTATGCTGGTAGTTGTTACCGAAGCTGTTCCGCCATGTTTACGAGGCAGGCTGGCAGTATGGCTTCTTGAAATTCGGGCAGGGGTATATGTGGGGAATATCTCACGTCGAATCAGGGAGATGATCTGGGAACAGATTTCCGCTCTGGCCGAGCAGGGGAGTGCAGCCATGGCGTGGGCGGCACCCAATGAATCAGGATTTGATTTTCAGACTTACGGAAAAAACCGGCGGATTCCAATTGATTATGATGGTATTAGGCTTGTCTCTTTCCTTCCTTCGGATGGGAAAAAGGGTGAAGAAAAAGTTGATCGTTGACAATTTATGATTTATGTAATGACGTATGATTCAAGAGACGGAAAAAATCGGTAAAAAAATCAGTATTGAAAAATATTTATAAAAACAATGTGTTGGAGGAAGTATGTTCCCCACGCCTGTGGGGATGAACCGCAATCAGCGCCTGTACCTTCGCAAAAGATGTTTGATCCACTAAAGATTTTGCACCATCGGCCAACGTTACCCAGCCTGCGGCAAACAGCAGCATCCGTTCTGGCGCCAGATCAGCGTCTTTGTTAATTTTTGCTATTAGACTTAAAATTTTATGCATTGCCACTCCCTTTTTGATATGTTATTTTTTTGACAG
Source organism: Pseudomonadota bacterium (assembly GCA_043827005.1). Lineage (GTDB taxonomy): Bacteria > Desulfobacterota > Desulfobacteria > Desulfobacterales > Desulfobacteraceae > Desulfobacula. The sequence goes on from JBDRPM010000118.1 coordinate 2,887, forward strand.
GTGGTGGAAATCGGTCCCGGAACCCATGATTTTTACTGTCTATACGCTCAATCCGGGGGAGTGAGATCCTAATTTCTTTTCCATATCAATTTTCCTTCACGCTGATTGATCAGATATTTCAACTGTCGTATGGGTATAAACGTCCAGGCTTCCATGATACTGTTTATCACATTGGTCACCACCAGCATGCCCTTTATGTTTTCCACGCCTGTTCAAAGAACCTTCCAAATGGATGCCCTGGAATTATAAGGCCAATGCGCCCTGATCCGTCCTGACAGCTGAGAGACTTTCTCGTTCATGAATGGTCCCTGGCTGAAAAAACCATTGCGCACGCTTGCCAAAGGAACACGGATGCTGATGAAGATATATGACCTGGACGACCTGAGATGTGAAAAATATATCGGTATGGAACAGGCACTTGAGTTGCTGCTATTAACACCTCTTTAAAGATATTATAACGTTAAAAAATAGGCTTAACGATACTTTTAAGTCTTATAAAATAATAAATTGACATTCTTATGTGATTATTTATAATAACTCTTAAAAGATGTAGAAAGTATTAATATCATATTTAACGAATCTTAAAAGGGATATTAATGAAAGATTATTATTCAATGACGGACAAGGCGATATCTGAAGAATTGGGGCAACGTCTCAAGGCTTTACGCCTGAGAAAAAACTGGAGCCAGGAAGAACTCGTAAAGTTTACAGGCCTTTCCAATAAGGCTGTTCAGAATGCTGAAAAAGGGACAAGCACCTTGTTAACTTATATTAAAATACTAAGACCGTTAAAAGGTCTTGACCAGCTCGAATCTCTTTTTCCTGAAAGTTCAATTAGTCCTATGCAAAAATTAAAAATGAAAGGCAAACAACGTCAAAGAGCGACGGGTACAAGGAAAAATTAAAAATGGCCATAGATACTGCTGCCGTTTATTTGTGGAACGACTTGGTTGGAGCTGTTTCCTGGGATCAGGAAAAACAATGGGCTGTCTTTGAATATGATCGGGCTTTTTTAAAAAAAGGATTAGACATTGCACCTCTTACCATGGGGTTAAATGATGCACTTCGTGGTGATGGCCGGTTTTGGTTTGAAAACCTTGGCAAAGACACCTTTTTAGGGCTGCCAGGCCTCTTGACAAGTGCCTTGCCTGACAAATGGGGGGGGCAACTTGTTGATAACTGGTTAGACATGACAGGGCGATCTGACAAAGGCTTTAACCCTGTTGAGCGGCTTTGTTACACTGGCACACGCGGGATGGGTGCTCTTGAGTTTAAACCAGATATCAGCCCAAGGGGTTTAAATAAAGCAGTTACTGTGGAAATCGAAAAGATGATGGAATTAGCCCAGGATATTTTAAATTCCCGTACAAAGCTTGATGTTAATATAAGGGACAATGATCAAGAACGACTGGAAGCAATGACAGACATCTTACGCATTGGCACCTCTGCTGGTGGGGCTCGGCCCAAGGCCATTATCGGGCTGAATAAATCCGGGCACATAATCTCTGGTCAGGCCAAAATTCCAGAAGGATATAGTCATTGGATTTTAAAATTTGACGGTGTTTCTGAAAAATCTGAAAAAAAACAACTTGAATTAGGGCAACCGAACGGGCAAGGTCGCCTTGAATATGCTTATTACAAAATGGCAACGCAAGCCGGTATTGATATGCCAGAGTGCGGGCTTCTTGAAGAAAACGGACGGGCACATTTTATCACGAAAAGATTTGACAGAAACGGGAATGAAAAGATTCACATGCAAACTCTTTTTAGCCTTGCTCATCTGGATTGGAATCCAGCCGGAAGTTATGGATATGAATCCGCTTTCAGAGTAATGAGGGATCTTGGGCTTGGTAAAGGCGATCAGGACAGGCAATACCGGCGTATGGTATTTAATGCTCTTGTGAAAAACATGGATGACCATGTTAAAAACATTTCATATTTAATGGATAAAACTGGAAAATGGTCATTATCCCCGGCTTATGACATAACTTTTTCATATGATCCCACAGGTAAGTTTGCAAGCCGACACCAGTTAAAGATCAATGGCAAACAGGATAATTTTACAATGGATGATTTTTTACAGGTGGCCCATAATATGGAAATTAATAACCCCCAACAGATTATCGATCAGGTATTGGATTCTGTCCAGCAATGGCCAGAGTTTGCGGATCAAGCAGGCGTAAACTCTCAGATTGCAAAAATAATAGGAGATCTTCATTTGTCTGATCTTTGACCATCATTTAGACAAAAAATATAAAACAAAATGTGGGGATTTGTGTGGTGATATGAAAGATATTCAGGACTGTAACAGGCAATGGGAAGTCATACTGGCTAAAAAGTTTTTCAAATTAAGGAATGCGGCACTTGGTAAATCCAAAGATAAAACAGACCAGTGAGGCCAGAACACAGCCTCCCGAGACCAGGGCAATGGACAGCACCCCGGAATTTGTCCAGAGGATGCCGCCGCTGACAGCCCCGATCATGCGACCCAGTCCGGCTGTTGCAAAAAAGGCAGACATGGTGGAGGCCCGCAGTTCCGGCACCAGTTCTGTGGACAGGCTCATGGCTGTGACCATGGTGAATTCAAAGGTGAAAAAAATCAGAAACAGTCCGGATAGAACATAAGCCAACCCAATGTCCAGTATGGGCAGAACAAAGCAGAAAAGACTGCAGAGCAGCCCGCCTGTGAGAATGGATGGCTTTAACCCCATGCGGTCGGCAAACAGGGCAGTACAGCTTTCACCCAGAATTTCGGCAAGACCGATAAAGATGGTGCCCATTCCAATGGCAACAAGGGTAAGGTGATAGGATTGTTCCAGCCATACCCCGTAGATGACAAACAGGTTGTCATTGGCAATGGAAAGAAAAAAAACAAAACACAGGATGGATAAAACTTTTTTATTCTGCAGGATTTGTCCCCAGCCGGTTGCCATGGCCATTGGCTTTTTATCAGCCAAGGGGGCTTTTAAGGGTTTGGGCATGGTGATCAGCAACAGGAAAAAACAGACCAGGGCAAGACCGCTGATAATAAAAAACGGGGTCTGCCAGGAAAAATGCTGGATGATCCATCCGGTTGCAGGAATGCCGATCAGGGTTGAGCCTGACCAGGAAAGCTCGGTGATGCCAATGATTTTTCCTCTTTTTTCCAGGGGGACAAGGTTACTGATATAGGCCTGGAGGCTGGTATCAAAGATGCTTTTGGCAAGTCCGGTTAACAAAAAACAGACCATGAGCATGGAATAGATCGGGATTATCCCCAGGGCAAAGGTTCCAATGGCCAACATGGTAAGAGAGATCAGCATAAACAGTCGATAACCGTATTGATCGGCAAAGCTTGCGCCCACAGGACCCAGCAGCCCTGTGGCCTGGTTAAGGGCAATCACCGAAGTGATGGCGGACAGATCAACATTCAGGCCCCGGGCAAGTTCTGGTGCAAATGGATAGATCAGACGTCGGGCTGTATTGAACAGCAGCTTGCTAAAAGTGGTGGTGCTGATAAAGTGTGTGAATTTTTTCGGCTTGTTTTTCATGGCATGCAGGACCGCCAATAGTGTTAAGTGAATGAAATTACCTGCCCTTTGACTCTTCTACTGCATTTCCACGCCTTGCAGGCCAGGCGACTCAACTCCCAAAATCGGTAATTAATTTTTGAGTGAACCCTTAGAATGTCGATAATAGTCGAAACTTGTCAAGGATCAGCAGCAGACCAATGAGAATCAACAAGGCGCCGGTTATTTTATTGAATACTCCGATGTATCGGTTCATGGCTTTCACCATGCCAAGGACTGAGGAGATAAAAAAGGCCATGACTAAGAAGGGAATGGAAAATCCGACAGAATAGACTGCTAAAAGTAAAGCACCTTTAAGAATACTGCCTTCCTGCCCTGCCAGCACTAAAATAGTGCTGAAAATCGGTCCGATGCAGGGGGTCCAGCCAACGCCGAATGCCATGCCGACGACAAAGGTGCCCATCAGATGGAGGGGCTTTGTTTTGACGTGAAGTTTTCGTTCAAAATTCATGGCTTTGATATTGATGATGCCCAGAAGGTGCAGGCCGAAAACAATGATCAGAGCGCCGCCCAGATATCGAATGATCCATTCGAATTGGGCCAGAAGAGTGCCTAAAAAAGATGCGGCTCCGCCAAACATGATAAAGGTTGACGATACGCCGGCCACATAAAAGAGCGTGGCCAGAATCACTTTTTTCCGGTTCTGCGCATTATCTATAGTTAATTCATCAAGGGTAAGGCCGGTGATAAATGAAAAATAAGCCGGGATCAACGGCAGGATACACGGTGAAAAAAAAGAGAGCAAGCCTGCCAAAAGTGCCGCAGGAAAGGTTGGATTTTCGAAAAACACAAGTTCATCCTCATTTTTGTATTAAGTTTATTATTCTTACGCTATTTTGATTTTTTTGTCCATAACGATTGAATGGTCCCAAACGGGAATGGCAGATCAGTTTGTGACTCTTTTAATGGGTTATACGGATTCCCCTTGCCTTACGGCTGAAAAATTGTTTGAATAATCCCCATGAAAATAAAGAATGCAAAATCCAAAAATCTGTTTATTGAAAAATTTGAGGTTCAGTCTGTTCAAGCCTGGGGCATCATTGGATCAAACCGTTCCGGGATTCGTGATTTTTTTGATTTAATCTGCGGCAAGCTTTGCGATGTGACAGCCGATCATTTAACATTGCCGGACAATCTGGGCTGGGTGTGCTTTAAGGATCAGCAAAAAATTTATGAACGTGAATTGAAAAATGATGATACCGACTATATGGACCGCCTGGACCCGGGAACCCTGGTCAAAGATTTTCTGGACAATGTCCAGGATCATCTGGCGCTGATTGAAAAATTCGGCATGACATCCTGCCTTGATAAAGGGTATCGCCAGTTGAGCACAGGCCAGGCAAGAAAAACATTAATTTTGTCCCAGATCATCAAAGGCCGGTCTGCCCTTGCGATTCAGGCACCGTTTGAAGGATTGGACCCGGCCGGCCGCAAAGAGGTCAGTGAGGCACTTTATTACCTGCATTGCCAGAAGGTGTTGCTTTTGCTGTTTGTTCACAATATGGAGGATATCCCGTCCTGGTGTACCCATGCCGCCTTGATGAAATCAGGTGAACTTCAGGTTCAGGGGATTCAAAAACAGGTACTGGCCCAGATAGAAAAACAGATGCAGGCCGTACAGCCTGATTTTCAGGTGTCGGTTCAGGACTATTGTTCAGATAAAGAATGTTCAGACAAAGAAAAAAAAGGTCAAGAAGATATGGCAAAGTGCAAAACGAACCGGGTTCAATTGGTTTGTTTAAGAAGCGGGTCTGCCGGATACGGCGGCAACCTGGTTTTCAAAGACCTGTCATTGAATATTTTTCAAGGTGACCATACCCTGATCACCGGGCCCAACGGCTGCGGAAAATCCACCCTGCTGCATATGATTACAGGAGACCATCCTGCCTGTTACCGGAATGATTTAAAAATTTTTAATATTCAGCGGGGAACCGGGGAATCCATCTGGGAACTTAAAAAAAAGATGGGGATAGTCAGCCCGGAACTGCATCGCAACTATTATATTCCCGGTTCCACCATCAATTGCATTATCTCTGGTCTGTTTGATTCAATCGGTTTGTATCAGCCCTACAGCCGGCAACAGGAAAAACAAGCCCGGCGCTGGCTGGATCATTTGGGAATGGCAGACAAAACCAATATGGCTTTCAGGGATTTAACCTATGCAGATCAGCGCCTGGTCCTGATTGCCCGGGCCCTGATCAAACAGCCTGAACTGCTCATCCTGGATGAACCCACCCAGGGGCTGGATGCAGCCAACAGAAAAGCCCTGCTTGATTTTTTAGAGCAGATGACGCAACAAACCTGCTGCACCATCCTGTATGTCAGCCATCGTGAGGATGAATACAGATCATTTTTTGTGGACCACATACAAATGGGAAATCAAGAATGAGCAATCGTACCCAGGAAAAAAAAGACAGCATGTATTCTTTTATTGATCATCTTCCCCTGGGAATTGTCGAAATTGATGCTCAAGGCAAATTTCTTCATATTAATCCGTATTTTACAAAAATTACAGGTTATGCTCTGGATGATATCAACAATCTGGATGACTGGTTTTTAAACGCATACCCAGATCCTGATTATCGGGAAAGAGTTGTTCAAGAATGGGTTCAATCTTCTCAAGCAGGTGAGGATGATAAGGTGTTTGATGTTGCCTGCAAAACCGGGATGGTCAAAACCATTGAATTTGCTGCCCAGTTCCTGCAGGATGGAAAGGCCATGGTCACACTGATTGATATTTCAGGCCGAAAGGCTGCCGAGGACAGTATCAAGCAAAGTGAAAAAACGCTCAAGAGTATTTTTAAAGCAGCACCCACCGGTATTGGAATGGTTGTTGACCGGGTCATTATGCGGGTTAATGACAAACTTTGTGAAATGACGGGGTACACTGAACAAGAGCTGATCGGCAAATTTTCACGCATGCTCTATCCAACGGATGAAGATTCTGATTTTGTGGGGGACGAAAAATACAGGCAGATCAGGGCAAAGGGAACCGGGACCGTGGAGACCCGCTGGCAGCGCAAAAATGGCCAGATCATTGATGTGCTGTTAAGCTCAACACCGTTAAACCAGGAGGACTGGTCCGAAGGGGTCACCTTTACAGCTCTGGATATTACTCAAACAAAAAGTATGGAAACCCAGCTGCGTCAGGCTCAAAAAATGGAAGCCATCGGTACCCTTGTGGGAGGGATCAGTCATGATTTTAATAACCTGCTTCAGGCCATCAACGGGTACGCAGAGCTTTTACAGATAAATAAAACCCAGGCGCATCCGGATTATTCAAATATCAGTGCCCTGCGCAGGGTTGTCAAAAGAGCGGGTGATCTTGTTCGACAGCTTCTGGTCTTCAGTCGAAAAGCTGAAACAAAAAAAAAGCCGCTTGAGATCAATAAGGAAATGCTTCAGGTAAAAAATTTATTGGAAAAAACCATTCCTAAAATGATTTCCATTAAAATGAGGTTGTCTGATCAACTTTGGACAGTCCACGCAGATCCCCTTCAGATTGAGCAGGTTTTGCTCAATCTGGGCAGCAATGCAGCTGATGCCATGCCCGATGGCGGTGTTATGACCATCCAGACAAAGAATGTGGTCATATCTGAAAATGATTCAACCATAGCCACGGGATTAGGGCCTGGGGATTATGTTCTGTTGAGTATAAAGGATACAGGGCATGGAATTGATCCATCTGTAATGGAAAAAATATTTGAGCCATTCTTTACCACTAAAAAGATTGGAAAAGGGACAGGGCTTGGGTTGTCTTCGGTTTACGGTATTGTCATCAATCATAACGGGAAAATTATTTGCCACAGCCAGGTGGGAAAAGGGACTCAATTTGATATTTATTTGCCGGCTGACAGAGACAGGCCAATAGAACATCCAAAAGAGAAAACCCCTGGCACAGAAACAGGGAATGAAACAATTTTACTGGTGGATGATGAATCTGCCTTGCGGGAAATTGCTGCAAAAGCATTTCAACAAAGGGGATATGATTTTATACAAGCCCGGAATGGTGAAGACGCCATTGATTTATATGCCAAAAATCCATCAGACATTGATCTGGTTATTTTAGACTTAAGCATGCCGGGTATGGGGGGGTATAAATGTCTTGAACAAATCCTTTCTATCCATTCCGGGGCTAAGGTTCTCATTGCAAGCGGATATGCATCAGACACAACGATCAAAGACTGTTTAAAGTCAGGGGCAATCGATTACATCAGAAAACCCTATGAGTTTGCAGATCTGTTTAAAACGATAAGAAAAATCCTGGACACCCCTTGAGCGGTATCGAGGAGAGCATGGGGTGTTTATTGGTGCGTCTTCATGATTAGGACCGCAGATAAGGCGAAAACGGTTCGCCTGCAAGGTGAAATGTCCGGGTTAGATCATGGCAGACAGCTTGACCAGGTGTTTGTCCAGTTTTTTAGCCGACACTCTTTCCAGGGTTTTTATTCCTTGAGCAAATAAAGAGATTTTATACTCTTCCAGCAGCCAGAAAAAGGCTTCCAGCTCTTTTGATCTTTCTTCAGAAGAGTCCGGGGACAAGGCGGCCAGAAGCTCATTCAGTCGAAGGGTGTATTGTGTTAATTGTGCTGCAGTCTGTTCTTCTTTGATGGGATTGTCCACAGCTTTTTGGGCCCGGATTGTGATGCAGGCCACATACCGGTGCAGGTGAATGATTCTATCATACTCATACAGATCAGCAAAGTTGGGGGGAACAAGATTTTTCAGATCGTTGAAAAGATAAGTCAGTATGGCAAAGGTTTTAACTTTTAGCTGGTGTTTGAATGACAGGTTCTGGATCAGATCAAAACAGGTCCTGTATGCATTGCCCAGGGTTGCTATGGCTTTTATAAATGCTTGACCGGTGGTGTATAGAGTGCTTATCTCTTTTTCGGCCAGGGTTTCAAATGCTTTCTTTGTTCGGATATTTTTTTTGAACAGGGTTCGGGTAATCAAATCGAATATGGATGCCTGAAACCGGGCCTGGCCGTTAAAAACCGGGGCGATCTGTTTGAGTTGGGCAGAGCGGTTGATATCTTTTTGCAAGGCTTTGAAATCATCGGGAAAGCATATTTGAAATAGCTGTTTGATTCCCTTTTTATGGGCAGTCAAAGCATCTTTTTCAGATCTTAACAGCCTTAACGAAACAATGGGCTGCTGTGTTTTGGGATCAGTTTCACAGACCAGTGCGGGATATCCTTTTTGAGTAAATCCATTGCCCTGTTCAATGGGAATGCAGTCATCAAGGTCAATAAAATCCCAGGCTGTCACACAAAAGCGTTCATATTGTTTTTGAACGGTTTCAAAGGCAGTTCCAATTTCTGTGGGTCGGGCATGGATGAACTCTTTTAAAATCTGTTTGTTTCGAATGGCTTTAATTTCTTTGCCCTGTTCATCCCGGATGGAAATTCTCATTTTCAGATGATCCGGCAATTGTTCATCAGACCACTGGTCAGCCGGGATCAGGCAGTTGAATCGTTGCTGGATAAAAGCAGACAGCATGGAAAATAGGGGCCGGTCTTCTTTGGGCATCTGTTGGGCAATAATGTGTGCGTATTCACAGACTGGTACAAGTTTTGTCCGATAGTGTTTGGGAAGCGCTTTGATCAGGGCCGCCACTTTTTCTTCAAACAATCCCGGCACCAGGGTATCCAGGCTGTTTTCAGAGACCAGAGACGCGCGGGTGGCCGGAACCTTGATAGTAACCCCGTCTTTTTTTGATCCCGGGTTAAACTCGTATCCCAGTTTAAATTTGCCCTCGGCCATGGTCAGGGTGTCCGGAAACAGGGCCATTTCCTGCTCATCAATATCGGTTTTTTGAAGGTCTTCCAGGGTCATTTTTAAAAAATCCTGGTTTTTCTGATCTTTTAAGAATTTTGAAAATGACTGGATGTTGTAAAATGGTTTGGGCAGCCGGGCGTTATAAAATTCAAACATATCCTCGTTTGATGCCAGGATATCTTTTTTCCGTCGCTTATGTTCCAGGGTTTTTAAGCTTTCGATCAGTTCGCGGTTATGGGCCATGAATTTAAATTCCTGATGAACTTCTCCCTGGACAAGGGCATGGCGGATAAAAATGTCATTGGATTCAACAGGGTTGATTTTACCATAGGCCACTTTTCGGTTATTGATCAGAATCAAACCAAACAAGGAGACCTGTTCACTGGCAATGACCTGGCCCTGTTTTTTTTCCCAGTGGGGTTCTGAATAGGTATAGGTGCACAGCTCTTTTGCAATGGGTTCAAGCCATTCCGGATCAATGTTGGCCACGGTTCTGGCAAACAACTGGCTGGTTTTGACAAACTCTGCTGCCACAATCCAGGAGCCGGCACCATTAAACAGGCCGGAACCGGGAAAAATCATGGCCTGCTGACCTTTTGCCGCAGCAAAGGTGTTTTTCTCTTTTTTATGGGCAATATTGGCCAGGTATCCGGATAAAAGCGCCTGGTGAAGCGCAATATACAGGGGGCCGCCAATTTCAAAGGACTTGGATTTTAAGCCTTTTGTGCCAGTGGTGGCTTCAAGTCTTGTTTTGCCATGGATATGGTGTTCTTTTAATATTTTTCCAATTTGGTATTGGATTTCATTCCATTCTCTCATTCGTTTAAATGATAAAAAATGATCCTGGCAGAACCGGATGAGTTTGGCCCTGGAGGCAAGTTTTTGTTCAGCATCCTTATAGGCATTCCAGATGTTTAAAAAGGTGATAAAGTCAGAGCTGGGGTCTTTGAATTTTGCATGCTGCTGGTCTGCCGCCTGGGATTTATCTGCCGGCCGCTGTCTGGGATCGGGAATGGTCAGGGCGGTTGCAATAATAATGGCTTCATTCAGGCAACCCATGCGGTCGGCCTCAATTAAGATCCTGGACAGTTTGGGGTCCATGGGAAGTCTGGCCATGATGCGGCCCATGGGGGTCAAGTCATATTGTTTTTTTTTCAATGCCCGGACAGGGTTGGGGGTTTCTTTGATGGCTCCCAGTTCTATCAGGGTTTGAAACCCGTCCTGAACGCTTTTTGAGGACGGGGCATCAATGAACGGAAAGGTGGAAACATCACCAAGATTCAAAAAAATCATCCGCAGAATAACTTCTGCCAGGTTGCTTCTTAAAATTTCAGGAGAGGTGAAAAAAGGCCGGGTCTCAAACTCTTGTTCATCATACAGGCGGATACACACCCCGTCTTCAACCCGGCCGCACCGTCCCTGGCGCTGGTTGGCGGAAGATTGTGAAATCAGGCTGACCGGAAGGGCAGTGGTCCGGGTTCGGGGGGAATAACTGGGAATTCTGGCAAAGCCTGTGTCCACAACATATTTGATGTCCGGAATGGTTAAGGAAGTTTCAGCCACGTTGGTGGAAACAATGATTTTTCGCCCCACCTGCCGGGAGAATATTTTAGACTGGTCTTTGGCGGAAAGTCTGGCAAACAGCGGCAGTATGGTGACCCCGGGCCGGGCGGTTCCCTTGAGAATCTCCATGGTTTCGCCGATATCCTGTTCGGTTGGCATGAACACCAGAATATCGCCTCTTCCCCCTTTGGAAAGCAGCGTGTTGACCGCCTGGGCAGCGGCTTCAACATAGCCTTGATCATCAATGGTCTGTTGCTCGTCAGTTGAGTTTGAAAAAGGCATATACAGGGTTTGAACCGGGAAGGTTCGTCCTGAAACTTCGATTATTGGCGCATTGTCAAAGGCTTTGGAAAATTTTTCAGTGTCAATGGTGGCTGAGGTGATAATCAGTTTTAAATCAGCTCTTTTTTTAACCAGGTCTCTTAAAATACCCAGGGTAAAGTCAATGTTCAAGCTTCGCTCATGGGCCTCGTCCACAATGATGGTGTCGTAGGCTCTCAGCAGTCGATCGGTCTGGGTTTCAGCCAGAAGAATCCCATCGGTCATAAGTTTGATACAGGTATGATCATGTGTTTTATCTTCAAACCGGATCTTGTATCCCACAGATTGTCCCAAAGGCTGGAAAAACTCTTCAGCGATTCGCCGGGCAACGGTAATGGCTGCGATTCGCCGGGGCTGGGTGCATCCGATGATGCCCTTTATTCCCCGGCCGGCTTTAAGGCAGAATTTCGGGATCTGGGTGGTTTTTCCTGACCCGGTCTCACCGGATATGATCACCACCCGGTTATGTTGAATGGCCTCAATGATGTCTTTTTCTCTGGCCGTGATGGGCAGGTCCGGCATGGCCATCATTTGTGAAGGTCTTAATATAACAGGGCGTTTGTTCTTTTTTGGGGCATTGTTTTTCTTTGTTTGTCGGTCCATAGCAGATGAAGTGTAGCGAATCTTTCCAAAAAGTCAAATTTTAAGAAAACCGGGCAGATATTTATTGACATCGATAAGGGAATATAAGAGATATAACAATAGTCAAATTCAAGGATATGGAAGACCCACAGCGAGCAATACAGCGTCATCTTTACAAACGGAGGACACATGAGCATGGGTGATACAGTTATTAAGATTAGCAATTTGCGAAAAAGCATCTTCAAAGACAAGGTAATGGCACTTCTACCCGATGGTGGGAATCTGAATGCATGTCTGACATGTGGCGCATGCGCTTCGGGTTGTCCGGCAACCGGTCTTGAAGGCATGGACCCCAGAAAGTTTCTGAGAATGGCGGCACTGGGAATGGATGAAGAAATATTAAGCTCTAACTGGGTATGGATGTGCACCATGTGTATGAGGTGCATTTATGTATGCCCCATGCAGATTGATATTCCCCAGCTGGTGTTTAATGCCAGGGCCCAGTGGAAAAAAGAGGACAGACCCAGGGGAATAACGGCATCCTGTGGTTTTGCGCTTAAACATGATACCTGCTCTTCAATGGGAGCCAGCGAGGAAGATTTCCAGTTTGTTGTGGAGGATGTGCTTGAAGAATACCAGGAAGCCCAGCCTGAATTTGCCGAAATGAGGGCAGATGTCAACCGGGAAGGGGCCTATTATTTTTTGAACCAGAATTCCAGAGAACCTGTCAATGAACCTGATGAAATGGTTCCTTTATGGAAAATCATGCACCTGGCCGGAGCTGACTGGACCTATGGGACAAAAGGCTGGGCAGCGGAAAATTACTGCATGTTTTCTGCTGACAATGAAAGTTGGGAAAAAATTGTCAGGGTCAAGGTGAAAGCAGTGGAGGACCTGGGCTGTAAAACCTGGGTCAACACCGAGTGAGGGCACGAACTCTTTGCAGTCCTGGCAGGACTGAAAAAATTCAAAATCCCTTACAATTTTGAAATAAAAAGTATTGTCACACTCTATGCTGAATGGATCAGACAAGGCAGGCTGACCCCTTCTTCTGACTGGAACAAGGATAGAAAAATAAAATTTACGCTTCAAGACCCCTGCCAGATGGTCAGAAAAACATTGGGCGATCCGGCTGCAGAGGATATGAGGTATGTGATCAAAAAAATTATCGGTGAAGAAAACTTTATTGATATGACGCCCAATAAGTCCAATAACTATTGCTGCGGCGGCGGGGGTGGATTTCTTCAGTCCGGTTTTGTAGAGCAGCGCCGGGCCTATGGCCAGACCAAGGCCAATCAGATCCTGACCACCAAAGCAGCCTACTGCATTACCCCGTGCCATAATTGTCATGCCCAGATTCATGATATGTCCGTGGTGAACGGCCATGCCTGGGAGACCGTTCATCTATGGACATTGCTGAATTTATCCCTGGGGATCCTGGGGCCCAATGAAAGAGCCTATCTGGGGGATGATTTAAAACAGGTGGATGTATTCCACCCGGAATCAGCCGTGTAAATCTTACTTTAAAATTGTTCAAATGAAGGCCTTGTGCGACTCAAAGCGGTTCGCACAAGGCCTTTTTATTGGGTAAAACCCCTCAGGCAGGCCCATCTTGTAAAAAAAGCAGAATTTGTCTGTTTAACTGTTTGCCTATGAAGGGTAATTATGGTAATGCTTTTTCATTATGACTCAAATTATCAGTATAGCAAACCAGAAAGGGGGCGTGGGTAAAACAACCACAGCCATTAACCTTTCAGCAGCTCTGGCCAAAATCGGCAAGACCGTGTTGCTGGTTGATTGTGATTCCCAGGCCAATGCAACAACCGGCATGGGCATTGATAAGCCATCTTTGCAAAATTCTTTATATCAGGGGATGATCGGTGAAGTGGGGGTTGATGATATTATTATACCCACGATGTTGCCCAAACTGATGATGGTTCCTGCCAATATCGATCTGATCGGATTTGAGATTGAAATGGTGGCTGCAAGGGACCGGGAAAAACAACTCAAAAATCTTCTGGACAAGGTGGGAGACCGGTTTGAATTCATTATCATCGACTGCCCGCCGGCTTTAAGCCTTCTGACATTGAATGCATTTACCGCATCCCATTCTGTTGTGATCCCGCTCCAGAGTGAATTTTATGCATTGGAAGGGTTGGGTCAGTTGCTCAATACCATAAAACGAGTCAAGTCATCTTATAATCCCGGATTGAAAATCAAGGGGATCCTTTTGACCATGTATGACAGGCGAACCAATCTTTCCCAGAATGTGGTGGAAGATGCCAAAAAATATTTCAAGGAAATGGTGTTCAATACAAAAATACCACGCAATATAAAACTTGCAGAGGCCCCAAGCTATGGATTGCCGGTTATTTTGTATGATAAATTATCACAAGGATCCAAAAGTTATGTTGCCTTTGCAAGGGAATTGTTAAAAAGATGACCACAAAAAAAAATAAGCACACCGGTCTTGGCCGGGGGATATCTGCCTTGATCCCGGATTTTGACACGCCTGAAAGCTGCCCTGATTTTCTGATGTGTCCGGTTGATAAGATCGCCCCCAATCGGTATCAACCCCGGACGGTTTTCAGCCAGGAAGAACTGGACCGGCTCAAAGAATCCATTGCCCAGCAGGGGATATTGCAACCACTTTTGGTCCGGCATATGGATAATTCTTATGAGCTGATTGCCGGAGAGCGGCGGTTAAGGGCTGCCAGGGAAGCCAACCTGACCCATGTGCCGGTTTTTGTAAAAGACCTGACCGATGAGCAGGTGCTGGAAGTCTCCATTATTGAAAATATCCAGAGAGAAAATTTAAATGTTCTGGAAGAAGCAGATGCATACTATCGATTGATCACAGAATTTTATTATACCCAGGAGAAGGTTGCTGAAAAAATGGGTAAAAACCGATCGACCATTGCCAACCTTCTGCGCCTGCGAAGCCTTCCGGAAGCCATTAAAACAAGCCTTCTTGCTGAAACCATATCCATGGGCCATGCCAGGGCTCTGCTGGGGGCTGGGTCTGAAGAAAATCAACTCTATTTGTTTGATATTGTTTTAAAAAAAGGATTGTCTGTCCGGCAGACAGAACAATTGGTCAACCAGGCCAAAAAAGACCCCAAAAAACTGCAGAAAAAAATATCAGCAGCTGAACAGCAATTTTTAGATGAAACCAGCTCAGTGATCTCTGAAAAAATTCAATCCAGGGTCAGGATTCAGAAAACCGGGAATAAAGGAAAAATTGAGATCAATTTTCAATCAAAAATGGAATTTGAGCGCCTGGTTGACCTGTTGAGTCATCTTGCATGAAGATTACGGTTGCCAAAACAGCCGGATTCTGCATGGGTGTCCGTCGTGCCGTGGATATGGTTCTGGACGCATCCAATCTTTCAAATGAACCCATTTATACCTATGGGCCCTTGATTCATAATCCCCAGGTCCTGGAAATGCTGGAAGAAAAAAAGATTTTCAAGATTGAAACAATTCCTGAGCATGGTTCTGGGATTGTTTTGATCCGGGCTCACGGGGTGCCGCCTGAAGACGAAAAGGCGTTAAAAGATGCAGGGTTTACCGTCATTAATGCCACCTGCCCCCGGGTGGTCAGGGTCCAGGTAATTATCAATAAATTTGCCCAAAAAGGGTATTCCACCATTATTCTCGGGGAGGAAAAACATCCTGAAGTGGTGGGGCTGCTGGGATATGCTCAAGGTAAGGGATATGCGGTCACTTCCATGGAGGCCTTTTGTGCTCTGCCCATGTTTGAAAAAGCGGTCGTGGTTGCCCAGACCACCCAGAATACCCGGTTGTGGAATGAAATCAAGGCCTGGTGCAGCCTTCATGTGCCGCACTATGAGTTGTTTGATACCATCTGCGGATCAACGGAAAGACGGCAGACCGAGGTGAGGAGCCTGGCCCAGGCAAACGATGCAGTGATTGTTGTGGGCGGAAAAGACAGCGGCAATACCAGACGTCTGGCTCAGATTGCATTGGATGCAGGAAAATATGCGATCCATATTGAAGATGTTGAACAGATTGATTATGAAAAATTGTCATCTGCACGAACCATTGCGATCACTGCAGGGGCTTCCACTCCCAATTGGATCATCAATGAGACCTATGGAAAAATCAAGGCCGGTTTTCAAAAACAGCACCCGGCCAAAGCCTTTGTGTTTTTGCTCAGGGATTTTCTGATCAAAACCAATATCATGGCCGGAGTTGGCGCCGGATTTCTGGCCTATGCCTGCTCCAGGCTTCAAGGTGCTTCCAATGGCCTTGATCATGCCCTGATCGCCATGCTCTATGTGTTGAGCATGCAGGTGATGAACAATTTGTTCACAGTCAAGCCAGATCGATATAACCATCCGGAGCGGGCGCTGTTTTATAAGGAAAATCGAATATACCTGTGGTCGATGGCCGTGATATCAGGTGCCATGGGGCTGTATTTGTCTGCCATGATGTCGCCTGTTTCTTTTGGTGTTCTTCTGGTCATGAGTCTGTTGGGATTGTCTTACAATTTGAATATTATTCCCGGGTTTTTTGCTTCCAGATTGCGGATGTCAAAAATCAGGGATCTTCCCGGTTCAAAAACCATATTGATTGTTCTGGCCTGGGGTACGGTCACCTGCCTTTTGCCGGCAGTGGTCAGCAATAGTGATCCTGCCAGTGTTGCGGTGGTATTTTTATTTGCAGTGGGGCTTGTGTTTGCCAGGACTGCTTTTTTTGATATTCTTGCGATTCAGGGCGACAGAATTACAGGCAGGGAAACACTCCCCACGCTTTTTGGAGAAAAATACAGTTTTAAAATTATTAAATATGTATTGATGGTTGATATTGGCATTCTGATTTTTGGGGAGTTTTCCGATTTATTGGTTAAAAGGGCCTTCCTGCTTGCTTTTATCCCCTTTAGTATGTTTTTATTAATCAGTTTTTTTGAAAAAGACAATTTGATTTCAGGTGCGCACAGAGAATTTATCATTGAATTTTCTTTTGTTGTCGCAGGGTGTGTGGCCGCTGTAATTTAATTCTTATAGGGAGAAGTTATGGCAGAACCAAGTGATGGAAAAGCTAAGATTCCGCTGATTGGCCTCCTGGCAGTGAAAAATCTGCTGCTCACCAGAGAAGAACTTCAAAAAGGGATGCTCCAGTGTGTGGGGACGCAAAACCCGGATCTTGCTTTAAAAGAGTATCTTTTGTCCAACGAGTTGATCTCTTCTCATAATATGGAACGGTTATTGAGGGCGGCCAAAGCCCTTAAAGCCAGGCAAAAAGAAGTTCAATTCGGTGCCATTGCCGTTCGCAAGGGATTTGTCAGTCAAAGTGTTTTGAATCTGGCCATGGAAGAACAAAACCATGATATCCAGAATAAAAAAAAGGTCAGGATGCTTGGTGATCTGCTTGTTGAAGCCGGATTGCTGACCACCAAACAGCGGGATTATATTTTAAAACTTCAAAACAGGGTTTATCAGGAAGTTCAGACCTCAACCCTGTCTGCAGAAAAACAATCGGCTTTAAGACAGGACGTGCCTGTATCAGAAGAAAAATCCCAGGCATCAGAAAATCCTGGCGGATCCCTGGCATCCGGGCAGACCCGGGACGATGGCGGTCTGTTGGCACCAGAGATTATTGATGGCGGGATCAAGCTGGAGATCTCCAGGGATTTTATGTCGGCATTTATAACCAAATCCGATCATTTTGATAAAACCATCACGGCGAGCCAGGTCAAAGAAATCCTGATTGAAAAAGGCATTGTTGTGGGTATTGTTGACGATAAAATGATAGAGGGGTTTATTCAGTCCAGCGGGTTTAAAACCAAAGCGTTTATGGTGGCCCGGGGGATTTCTCCGATTCAGGGCAAAGATGCCAGGATAGAGTTTTTCTTTAACACTGATTATTTGGACGCAGGCGGTGTTACAGAGGATGGATCGATAGATTTTAAAGACAGGGGAAAAATTCCTCATATTGAAGAGGGAACGGTCCTGGCCGAAAAAATTCCCATGATTGAAGCCCGCCGGGGACATACTGTTTTCGGGGATGAAATCGAAACAACCCCTGGAAACGATGCTGCTTTGAAAATAGGAAAAGGTGCCAAACTTTCTGAAGATGGTTTCAAAGTACTGGCAGCAGTTAAAGGATTCCCCAAATATTCACTCTCCGGCCATATTTTCGTTCATCAGGAGTATCTTTGTGAAGGGGATGTGGATTTTGAAACCGGTCATATCCATTACGAGGGCAATATTACGATCAAGGGTCGGATCAAATCCGGTTTTAAGGTTAAAGGAAGTGATGTAACCGTTATTGAGCTGGATGGCGGGATCATTGATGCACAAGGGAATGTCAAAATCCAGGGGGGGATTAATGAGGGGACGATTTATTCCAGAGGCAATGTCTATGCAAAATTTATTCACAATTCCCAGGTTGTCTGCATGGGGGATGTGATTGTTGAAAAAGAGATTGTTGATTCGGATATCGAGTGTTCCGGGTCCTGCAAGGCTGAAAACGGGAAATTGATTTCTTCCAGAATAACCGCAAAAATGGGGGTTAAAGCCAGACATATCGGTACGGAAATGGCAGCGCCCAATGTCATCAAAGTGGCCCATGATGTATTCCTTGAAAAGGAATTGGAAAAAAATAGAGAACAGATTGAAGCGTTGCAAAATCAGATAAAAATACATGAAGCCAAAAAAGAGGCTCTCAAGCAGGAAAACCTGGTACAGCAAAAACAAATTACAGCGCTTGCGCATGTCCAGGACCGATCTCAGCTTGAAGAACGGGAGTTGAGTTCAAAAATCCAGGTCCTGGTGGAAGCCAGGCAGGATCAGGTGCAGGTCAATGAATTAACACTTAAGGTTGAGCAGTTGAAACTTGCGGCTCAAAAAGCAGAACAGGGTCTGGATGTCTGCTTTGATCAATCAGAAAAAATAGAAAAACTGATTGAAGAAGAAGATAAAAAAATCAGCGCCCTTGATGTGCAGATTGACAGCTTGAAAGAAGAAAAAAATAATCTGATTGAATGGGCCAAAGATAATCCGGGAAAAGCTGAGGTCATTGTTGAAGGTGCCATCATGGCCGAAACCCTTATTCGCGGGAGGCATTGTGAAAAACGGATTATGGAAACCATTCGGCATGCCAGATTTTTAGAAGTGTTGTGTACCTCTGGTGATGCCAGGAGCTTAAATGTTTATGAAATTCAGGTGGGCAATATTTAGGGTCCACTCAAAAATAACTTCGCATTTTGAAAGCCGATTCATCCTGTCTGGCTGTGTTGTGAAAACTCGACATATGTTTGGAATAATCACAATTGATTTTTAATGTTTAATATTTTTGCATCCTTTCTCGCCCACAAACCATTCAGCCAGTCATAAAATTCTTTTTTATCGTTTGGATTGTTAAAATAGTCGCCTTTTAAAGAACCGGTGATGGGCAGAACCTCGAAATCAACAATGATTTTATGGACGTTGCCGCAAATATAGTCCCAGAAGGTGGGAATCCCTGCAGGGTAAACAATGGTGACATCAATGATCGTATGAAGATGGTCTCCCATGGAACCTAAGACAAAGGCAATGCCCCCGGCCTTGGGTGTCAGCAGGTGGGTGAGCATATTGCTCTGCTGCTGCTTTTTTTCCGGGGTGAATCGGGTTCCTTCCACAAAGTTAATAATGGAAACCGGGGTGTGTTTAAACTTTTCGCATGCTTTTTTTGTACTGGCAAGGTCTTTGCCCTTAAGAAGGGGATTTTTTTCCAGCTCCTGTTTTGAATACCGCCTCATGAACGGAAAGTCCAGCGCCCACCAGGCCAGCCCAAGAAAAGGGATATAGATCAATTCTTTTTTCAGGAAAAATTTGAGCATGGGAATTTTCCGGTTTAATATGGTTTGCAGAACCAGGATATCGACCCAGGATTGATGATTGGAAAGCACCAGGTACCATTCTTTTGTTTTCAGGCGCTCAAGCCCGCGGACATCCCATTCAATGCGACAGAACAATCGGGTGTTGATGGCATTGATCTCAATCCACAGGGTGGCCATCCAGATGAGCAGTTTGTCTAAAAAAATGATAAACGCCTTTGATGGAATCAGAAATTTGAAAAGCGATGCCATGATCAATGGAAGGGTTATCATGATCGTGTTGATGGCGTATAAAGAGATGGACAGCAGCCCTTTTACCAGAGGAGGAAGAAAATGGAACATAATCACCTGTTGTTTTGAAAAGTTGTAATGTGTTTTTTAATGGTCCGCCGGTCCAGGCCGGTTTGCTTGGCAACTTTTTCATAGCTGCCAAGGCTGTCATACAAAAGGGAACAATATCCGGCTATCAGATTGGGTACGGTGATGGTCTGGCTGCTGATGCCCTGCAGCAGTTCGTCGGTTAAAGAAAAATCAATGGGCAACTGGTTTTGTTTGCCTTTATAATCTCTGCGTAAAAGGACGCTTCTGACGCATTGTTCAAGCTCTCTGACATTGCCCGGCCAATTGTAATCTTTGCCAAGGCTTCGATCAATGATGCGTTTGACTTTTTCATTGAGTTTGTCTGATCGGGTGCCGGTCATTTTTTCAATGGTAAAATCCAGTAAATCATCAAGCTCAGATGCTTTTTCCCGGATGCGCAGTCGCAGGGGAGGCACCTCGATGATATCCGAACACAGCCGGTAATAAAAATCATCTCTGAAAACCCTGCCATTGAGAATGTCTTCTTTGGGCCGGTTGGTGGCGGCAATCACCCGGCCGTTAAACCGGGAGGTCTCATGGGTCCCCACCGGGGCAAAACTTCGTTCCTGGAGAACCCGCAATAGTTTGATCTGCACATGGTTGGGGATTTCACCGATTTCATCCAGAAGGATGGAGCCATGCGGGCTGCACCGGTCAAAAACACCCTGGTAGTCTCCCACAGCACCGGTAAACGCTCCTTTTGTATGACCGAAAAGTTCTGATTCCAGAAGGGTTTCAGGGTATTGTGACAGATTTAACGATGAAAACGCCCGGGTAAAGCTTTGGACAAAACATTTTTTGGTTTCATTAAACGGGATATAACCGCTGCTGCCGATGGCTTTGGCAGCCGTGCCTTTCCCGGTACCGGTTTCTCCAAGAAGCAGGGTGGAAAAATCCTCCATCTTGTTCCATAAAAATTTATTGTAAAGGTCCATGTTGTAGGTGAACACATTATACCACAAATGTTTTTTAAGGGTTTTCATGCAGGGGCTTGTGCCCACCAGGGCATTGGAGATAAAGTAAAAGGCTCTTCTGAGTTGATAGGAAAGAGAAAAATAATGGGCAATATCCCGGTCGTTAAACCCCTTGGCATACAGCATCTGCATGGCAGTCCTGGCAAAAGGGACTTTTACCTCGGAATCCTGGGCTTTGAGCTGCTCTTCTATAAGCTGGTCAAAATCATCTCTAAAGGCATGGAAGATATCAAACAGGAAGACAACGGTGACGATCTCCCTGTCCCGGCCCTGATAGGCATTTATATCGGCACGTCCCTCTTTTTCCAGTATTTTGATCCGGCGGTTGATTTCCTGTATGCACTGGTCAATGCTTTCCCGTCTGGAGGCCTTGGGAAAAAGGCCGGCAATTTTGATATCCAGTTTTTCTCTAAGCTCGCTGAATGGATTGGCAAAGGCAGCATTGTAAACGGTCTGAAAAAAATGGAATTCTTCTGAATTTAGTGTGGCCTTTTTCAATGGCTTCCCATGTGTTTGATGGTTGATAATGTGCAATTTTGTACACACCATGTGCAGAAAATGCAAGAAAAAAATCGTTGGGAATGGAGAAAAATTGTGATGCGGATTAAAAATTGTCTGTATTTCAGTGGCTTGAGGGATTTGAAATCTCTGGCACGGTATTTGAAGTATGTTAGGGTCGCTAAATGTGGAGGGTTTCAGTTGTTTGGAAAAACTGTAAAACAAAAAACTATGATGGAGAAAAACTTATGATTAGAAGAATACTCAATTCAAGACTTCCTTTGATGGTGGTAACCCCTGTGAAGGTGTTTGATGTAAAGTATTTTAATGCAATTTACACTGCAGGCGCCCTTCCGGTGTTTGATACGGAATTTTTATCAGATGAAAACATACTCGACAATCTTAACACATTGTCCAGACAAGAGTGTGCTTTTGGCGTCCGGCTGGCTGACCATGATCATGAACTGATCCAGAAGATCAAGCACCAGCGCATTGCGAATCTTGATCTGATTGTTGTTCCCTTTTCCGGAAACGACATGCCGGCTGATTTCAATGATTTTTCAGACACAAAAATCATACTGGAAATCAAAGATATCAATATCAATGAGCAGATTGCTGCCATTGGCCCTCATGCACTGGTCCTCAAAGGCAATGAAGCAGGTGGAAAAGTTTCCAGGTATTCTTCTTTCATTCTCATGCAATGGTATTTGAAAAACAGCATGCTCCCTCTTTTTATTCATGGCGGTGTGGGCAAATACACGGCAGCCGGTATGCTGGCAGCAGGGGTGTCCGGCCTTGTCATGGATTCTCAGTTTCTCATGACCGATGAAGCCCCGGTATCTGAATCCTTTAAAAAACTTCTGGCCATGGTGGATGAAAGCGATTCCACAGAGATTATTTTTAACGAAGATGACATTTACCGGGTCTTTGCAAAGCTGGGCACCAAGATTGTTAAAGATCAGAAAATACAGGCCGTGGAACTTATAGATGATCCCCAGGGCCGCAAAAAAGTATATCAGGCCATTTGTGATAACATGGCCCAGTTTGACCGGGATGATGTCCAGTTTATCCAGTCCCTGTTTTATCTGGGTCAGGATGGGGTTTTTGCAAAAGACTTTGTTAAATCTTCCACCAGTATCAATGATGTTATTCCTGAGTTTTTCAAGACCATTGGCGATAATTTAGGTCAGATCGATGCCCATGATCCAATCAGGCCGGATTCGGAGTTTGCAAAAAATCAGGGAACCAGGTTCCCGCTGATCCAGGGGCCCATGGCCAATATTTCGGATAATTCCGATTTTGCAAACCTGGTTTTAAAAGAAGGGGCTTTGCCATTTTTTGCCGTGGGCAGTCTGCCGGTTTCCCTGGCAGATAAAATGCTGGGGGATGCTGCCCAAAAAGTTCCGGTTTTCGGTGCCGGGCTTGTGGGCATTGAAGCCTTTAACCCCATGGTTAAACACCATCTGGACATGGTTAAAAAATATAAGGTTCCCTATGCCCTGTTTGCCGGTGGAATACCCTCCCAGGTGGCAGAACTGGAAAAAGCAGGAACCAAAACCTACCTGCATACGCCATCGGTTTCCATGATGGAAAATGCCCTGAAAAACGGCTGCAAGCGGTTTATTTTTGAAGGCGGTGAAGCCGGCGGTCATGTGGGCATGCTGTCCAGTATGGTCCTGTGGGAAGATGCCATTGCCACGCTGCTGAACAAAGAGTATGACCTGTCTGATCTTTATCTTGTGTTTGCCGGTGGAATTGCCACCTGCTTTTCCTCCTTTTTTATTTCCGGCATGACCTCTTTTCTGGCTGCAAAAGGCGCTAAAATCGGTATCCAGGTGGGAACTGCCTATTTGTTTGCCGATGAAATTGTTGATACCAAGTGTGTGAAAAAACAATACCGGGATATCCTTATCCGGGAAAATAAAACCGTGGTGATCGGAAAAAGTCTGGGTCTGGCATCCCGGACTGCACCCACCGAGTTTGCCCGGATGATGCTCAAAACCGAAGTTGAGATGATCAAGAACAAAGAGAGCCTTGAAAATCGGAAACGGGCATTTGAACAAAAGAATATCGGGTCTCTTCTGATTGGCGCCAAAGGGTTTTTGCCGGATTTTAAACGGCCGGGGGTTGAACATTATACCTGGTTTGAAAATGAAGAGCACATGGAAAAAGGAAATTTTCTGGTGGGTGACGGCCTGGCCTTTTTTGATCGGGGAGTGACCATTCAACAGATTCATGATAAATACTTTAAAACCAAAGCCAACCTGTATAAAAATATCAATCTGCTTGAGATCTATTCAAGCCCGAACAATAAGATTAACGATGAAATTGCCGTTGTGGGGGTGGGGTGCACCCTGCCGGATGCCGATGACCCGAACAGCCTGTGGAAAAATATTTTAGATAAAAAGTATTCCATCAGTCCCATGGATGAAAAACGGTTTGACCGGGATTTGTATTATGATACGGATCGGAGTGCGGAAGATAAGACGTATACGATTCTGGCGGGTCAGGCAGATCAGTTTGAGTTTGATCCGGAACGATTCGGATATACCCATGGAAAAGAAAAAAAACTGTCCCGCAGCCAGCAGATGGTATTGCAGACAGCTTATAAGGCTGTTGAGAATGCAGGGTATTTGGGTGCGGATAACCGTCTGGTGTGTGATGATCCAACCCGAACCGCAGTGATCATTGCCACCTGTCTTTCCAACGAACTGGGCAACGAGCTTCAGTTTAAATACTGGTATCCTGAAGTGGTTTCCATGATGGAGAAAACACAAGAATATCAGGGGTTAAGTGATGAGGAAAAACTCAGTGTTAAAAAAGCACTGATGGAAGGCATGGAAGGCAACAATCCTGGATATGATCCGGTTCACGGGATCGTGTTAAATATTGAAGCATCAAGAATTGCCCATCACCTGGGAGTCCGGGGTGCCAACTACATTGTTGATGCAGCCTGTGCCTCTTCTGTTACTGCTTTGAAGGCAGCTGCCGGAGAACTGTTATCCGGAGAACATGATCAGGTGATCGTGGGTGGGGTCAACACCCACCTGGCACCGGAGTCGTTTATCGGGTTTGCGAAAATGGGAACCTTGTCAGCCAAAGGGTCCTATCCTTTTGACGAACGGGCGGACGGATTCATACTGGGTGAAGGCTCGGTTGTTTTTGTTCTCAAGAGAATGAAAGATGCTTTGCGGGATAATGACAGGATTTTTGGGGTTATCAACTCTATTGGTTCCAGTTCGGATGGTCGGGGAAAAGCCATTGCAGCGCCCAATCCCAATGGTCAGGTCTTAAGTGTGCAACGCTGTTACCAGGAAATCCGGCCGGATATAAAACCTGAAGATATCGGATTTATTGAAGCCCATGGGACCTCCACCATCATTGGTGACCAGGCCGAGCTTCAGACCCTGAATGCCATGTATAAAAAGGCGGATGCAGGGGTTTCTTCCATCAAATCCCAGATCGGTCATCTGCTGGGGTGCGCAGGTTCTGCCGGATTACTTAAAGCCATGCTGGCAGTCAATAAGGGAATGTTGCCACCCAATGGTCAGTTTAAAACGCTTTCAAATAAACATGACCTTAAAGACTCAGGCCTGTATATTATTGAAGATGCAAAGCCATGGCCGGTTCAAAATGGGGTTTCCAGAAAGGCAGCTGTTTCTTCATACGGATTTGGCGGCATCAATTATCATATTGTTGTTGAACAGATGACTGCTGGCTACCGACCGCTGGCCAGACATATTTTTTCTGACCCGTCCTATGATTATAATGATGACCGGATTGTGGTTGCAGGTTTGGGTGTATTTCTGCCAGGTGCCAAAAACACAGAAGAATTCTGGGAAAAACTGACATCAGGTGAAAAACAATTGTCTGACATTCCAGCTCAAAATTTTGATAATGCAGCTTATGCCGGTTTGCCCAGAGAATCTTTTTATCATCTTCCAAAGATCAAGGCTGGTGTGGTCAAAGATTACAAGTTTAACAACCTTAAATACAGGATGCCGCCCAAAATGGTTAAATCCATTGAGCGGGGTCAGATATTCGGGTTGGAAGCTGCCAGCCAGGCGCTTGAAAGTTCAGGCCTTTTAGAACAACTGGGCAATGGGACCAACCGGGTGGGGGTTATCCTGGGGACCATTGGTGGCGAACGTCAGAGCAAAAATATTGTTCGAACCCGAAAGGATCTGATTGGTAGAGCCTTAAGATTGTGTCCCGGCGTGGATGAAGGCAAATGTGAAAAAATTTCCAGACAGGTTGTGGATTGTATTCGCGAAACAATCCCGGAAAACAATGAAGACACCACACCAGGGTTGCTGTCCAATATTATTTCCGGCAGGATTGCCAATTACTTCGGGCTTAACGGGGCCAATTATGTGATTGATGCTTCCTGTGCATCGGCGTTTATTGCGCTGCGCAATGCCGCAAGGGATCTGAAACACAAAGATATGGATTTTGTTCTGGCCGGCGGTGTGGATACCAACCTTTACCCTGCGGTTCTCATGGCATTCAAACGCCTGGGTCTGTTGTCCGGAACGGATTGTAATTATTTTGATTCAAGAGCAGACGGATATGTCATGGGTGAAGGGGCGGCTATTCATTTGGTGACCACTTATAAAAAAGCCAGAGAATATAACCTGGAAATCCTGGGGGAAATTAATGACTGCGCTGTCCGCTCCAGCGTTCCGGATCATTTGCTGGCACCGTCCGAGCATACCTTTGTGTCGACAATCAATGAAGCCTATCACAAAAGCGGTATCCGGAAACGGGATATCCAGCATCTGGACCTGTTTGCATTCTCCAATATCTTTGGCGATATTGTTGAAAAACAGGTGGTTGAAAGCTGTTTTGATCATCCCATGCATTGTGGAAATGTCAAACCTCAGTTTGGTTATTTTAAAGCAGCCAATCCAGCTGTTGCCATGGCCAAAATGATGCTCATGAACAAAAAGGGTCAGATTCTGCCCAATTTTAATTATGATCCGGAACATTCTATCCTCAATGATTCTAAAATTCTCAAGCCTGCCCGCCAGATGGTGGTCCGGCCCAAGGGTCAGCCCGGCCGTTTCGCCTCCAATGTGAACGGTATCGGCGGGAATCACTGCCACATGATCATGGGAACACTTCCGCTGATTCTGGATCGCAAATCAGCTGCGGTTCAAGCACAGTTCAAGGCAGTTGCACAAGATGACATTGTCATGGTGGATCATGCCTATTCAGCTGACAGAGCCGGGAAAAAATTAAGAATGGTGGCACTGTTGTCCGGTCAGGGTGCCCAGAGAAGCCGGATGATGAAAGAATTGTTTGAGCGCGATGAGTATATCCGACAGATCATGGAAAGAGGAGAAAAAATTTTCAAGGAAATGAGAGGCTACTCTCTTCTGGACATGATGTTTGGCAGCGATGATGCCATTAACTCCACCCAGAATACCCAGCCTGCCGTGTTCCTTTCTTCTGCTGCCATATACAGCCGGCTGTCCAGGGACGGATTCTCGCCCGATTATTTTATCGGTCACAGCGTAGGAGAATACACCGCTCTTTTTTGCAGCGGAATTTTAGGGTTCGACGATGCCATGCGCCTGATCATCAAACGGTCTGACCTGATGTATGAAGCCACCTTAAAGGTCCCGGGCAAGATCATGGTTGTTTTTAAAAATGAACAGGAGACTGAGCTTTTAATTCGAAAATCCGCTGTCTTAAATATTTATATTACCAATAAAAACAGTGAAAAGCAGACAGCAGTTTCAGGAACAGCAGACGATATTGAAAAGTTCTGTGTCTTTTTGACCCGGCAGGACGTGTTGTATAAAAAACTGAACCTGACCGGGGCATTCCATACCCCATTGCTCAGGGAAGCTTCAGAAGAACTCAGAGAGTATCTTGTGACCCTGACCTTTAACGAGGTGCCCTATGGCCGGATCATTTCCAACACCTATGGCAAACCCTATCCGGAAAGACCCGAAGAGATCAAGGACCTGCTGGCCAAACAGATTATTTCACCGGTTGAGTTTATCAAGTCCATTGAATATGTGTATGATGCCGGCCGGACCCATTTTATTGAAATCGGGCCGTCCAGGCTGCTGGTGAATCTGTTGAAAAATATTCATATTGCAGATTATCAGACCATGGTATCGGTGGATGCAAAAGAAGGAGAAGTCAAATCCTTTGAAGCCTGTAAAAAATATCTGGCGGATCATAATTCTATTTTTGAGGCCAAATCGGTTCCGGTTGTCATGCCTGAACGGGTCGTGCCGGTTCAGACCAGAGAAGAACAGCTTAAATCAGCTGTTGATTTTGAATCGTTTAAAGCGAGCAACAGTACCCTTATTGATCAGATTCTGTTCAAAGAGTACCAGCGCCAGAAAAGGGAAACAGCCATTACAGCCATGGAACGGTATGATTTTAACATAAACCGGATCATGATTTCAGGTGTTTCCGTCGGGTTGCCGGGCAAAGCCAGACGGGTGTTTGCATCCAATAACTTTGATGCCATTTTAAATGGTGAAAATTTTATTGAGTCTGTAACCCCTGAAGTTCAGGAAGGGTTTATTGATAAAAATATTACCAAGCTGTTCAAGCAGCCGGATGGAAACGCCCGGTTTGTTCAGATTACCAAAGCTGAAGATGTGATTCATCTGGCCGGGCAACTGGGGTATTTTAATTTAAGTGATGAATACGGCATTAAAGAAGAATATGACATTGTCATGGGTATCAGCATTGCAGCCGGTATCGAGGCGCTCAAAGATGCCAACATCCCTCTGGTGATGCAGTACAAAAAGGTCAATGACGGAAAAACACTGATCCCGGATGGATTTGCCCTGCCAGAATACATGCAGGAAGATACCGGGGTGATTTTGACCTCTTTATGGCCCAATGGCGAAACCATTATGTCAGAACTGGAAAAATACCTGTATGAGAAATTCTTTCTCAAACCCTATGAAGAGTTTGAAAATATCTATTATTATCTGATGGAAAAAGTCACAGATAACAAGATCAAGGAACAATTGACCGAATGGTTTTTCAAAGCCAGGTCCCGTAAAAAGACAGAATTTCCAAAGTATAAATTTGACCGAAACTTTTTGGCCAATGCCTGTCCGCTTGGCTCTGCGCATCTGGCCCAGATTATCAAGGCAAAAGGGCCCAACACCATTGTCAGTTCTGCCTGTGCATCCACCACCCTTGCCATTGGGATCGCCGAGGACTGGATCAGGGTGGGCCGTTGCAAGCGTGTTCTTGTGGTGGGTGGTGAAAATGCAACCTCTCCAACCCAGAGTCAATGGGTGGGATCAGGGTTTTTGGCCCTGGGTGCCGCCACCATTAAAAAACGGGTGTCAGAAGCAGCCAAGCCCTTTGACGTGGACCGGAACGGAACCATTCTGGGAGCCGGAGCCGTTGGCCTGGTGATTGAAAGTGAAACCTGTGTAAGGGAAAGGGGAATGAACGGTCAGTGTGAGATCCTGGGGACCCATATCGCCAACTCAGCCTATCATACCTATAATATTGATGTGCCCCATATGGCCATGGAGATGAAAAAATTCATCAACAAGATTGAGCGCCAGAATGGGTTACGTCAGGCAGATTATGCTGATAAACTGCTGTTCATGTCCCATGAGACCTATACCCCGGCAAGGGGCGGCAGTGCTGATGCAGAAGTGACAGCATTACAGGTGGCATTTCCGGAGCACTTGAATAAAATCTGTATTTCAAATACCAAAGGCCTTACCGGACACACCCTGGGGGCGGCCATTGAAGATGTTGTTCTGGTCAAGGCGCTTCAAAAAAGAAAAGCCCCCCCCATTGCCAATTTAAAAAAGGTACCAGACCATTTTAAAGCCCTTAATTTTTCCAATCACAACAAGATTGATTCTGAGTACGGGTTCCATCTGGCAGCCGGATTCGGATCTCATTTTGCCTTCATGTTTGTTAAACGTGAACAGGAGAATGCAGTGCAAGGCAATGAGATGTATCAAAACTGGGTAAAACAGATCACAGGATCAGATAACCCGGAATTGAAAATTATAGACAACACCCTGTGTGCAGTGGCTGGTGGTCAGGCCCTGCCCCAGACCGCCAGAAAGGTTAAACCCCCTGTTCAACCGGATGTCCCGGCCATACCGGCCACACCCGTTGCCGCGGCAGCGATACCGACTGTAGTGGTTCAAGCTGCACCAGCCATGCCTGGGCCGGCACCTGTACCAGCCGGACCATCAGTCCTTGAGACCATCAAGACCATTATTGCCGAGCAGACCGGATATACGGCAGATATGCTGGAACCTGAACTGGATCTGGAAGCGGATCTGGGCATTGATACAGTCAAACAGGTGGAGATTTTCGGAAACATTGCCGGAAAATTTGGTTTTCCTGTGCCTGATGATTTAAAGCTTCGGGATCTGAACACCATTGCCAAACTGGGTGAATATGTGTCTGATAAAGCAGGCGTTTCATCGGCACCGGC
Organism: Pseudomonadota bacterium; assembly: GCA_043827005.1. Classification (GTDB taxonomy): domain Bacteria; phylum Desulfobacterota; class Desulfobacteria; order Desulfobacterales; family Desulfobacteraceae; genus Desulfobacula. The sequence continues at coordinate 32,830 of JBDRPM010000118.1, forward strand.
AGCTGTTGCAGCAGCTGTTGCCCCGGCAGCAACGGCCACGGTTCAGGTTGAATCTGTTGTTATACCCGCAGGCCCATCCTCATCCGATGCCCTTGCCATTATCAAAGCAGTGATAGCCGAGCAAACCGGGTATACTGCAGACATGCTGGAAGATGAACTGGATCTGGAAGCAGATCTGGGCATTGATACAGTTAAACAGGTGGAGATTTTTGGCAAGGTAGCCGGAAAATTTGGCTTTTCCGTGCCTGATGATTTAAAACTCCGGGATCTGAACACCATTGCCAAACTGGGCGAATATGTGTCTGGTAAAGCAGGGCTTTCATCGGCACCGGCAGCTATTGCAGCGGCGGCAGCAGCCCCGGCAGCCATGGCCAGGGTTCAGGTTGAATCTGTTGCAGCCTCTGCTCCTGCAGGTCCGTCCTCAGCAGATGCCCTTGCCATCATTAAAGATGTGATTGCCGAGCAGACCGGGTATACTGCAGATATGCTGGAAAATGAGCTTGATCTTGAAGCGGATCTGGGCATTGATACGGTTAAACAGGTGGAGATTTTTGCAAAGGTGGCCGGCAGGTTCGGATTTTCCGTGCCAGATGATTTAAAGCTCCGTGATCTGAATACCATTGCCAAACTCAGTGAATACGCCTCTTCAAAAATGGCGCCCGCAGCAGCGCCGGTCACAGAACCGGTTGCCGCAGCAGCAACTGTTCAACCAGCAGCACCAGTGGCGCCCCAGGCAGCATCTGCATCGTCTTCCTCCGGGGCCGTTGCAGGAGAAGATATCATTGCCATTGTCAAGGAGGTGATTGCCGTCCAGACCGGTTACACCGCAGATATGCTGGAAGAGGGACTGGATCTGGAAGCTGATCTTGGGATTGATACAGTTAAACAGGTGGAGATCTTTGGTAAGGTTTCCGGCAAGTTCGGTTTAACCGTGCCAGATGATTTAAAGCTTCGTGATCTGAACACCATTGCCAAACTAGCGGCCTATATCCGTGAAAAATCGGGTGCAGCAACGGCTTCCCAGCAAACACCGGCAGCCACGGAACCGGCTGTTCAATCTGTTTCAACAGCAGCCCAGGCCGTACCCTCTGTTTATGAAGATGAATTTCCAGATCCTCTGTCACCCATCAAACGATTGATTGTCAGGGCTAAAGAATCAAGCATACCTGAAAAGGTGAAACAGGATTTTTCAGGCAAGACCCTGATCGTCTCCCTGGATGACCATGGCTTTGCCAAAGATGTTATCAAAAAGATCAAACAAAAAAACGGTAAGGTGATTACCATTGGCAGCAAAGGCGCGGATTTTGAATTTGATCTCACCGATGTCAAGGGCACAGAACAGCGTGTGGAAGAGTTTAAGGCCCAATACACAGACTTTGACGGGTTTATTCATCTTGCCCCGTTAAATTACTATTTTGATCAAAAAGAGGGGAGTGCAGATTCTGACGCATCCTTGAACACCACCATCAAATCCTTTTTTGTCATGATCAAAGCATTGTTTGACAGACTGGATAAACCAGGCACCATGATCGGGACCATTACCTTTGATTCGGTAGTCTTTCCCTACATGGCAGACTGCGGCGATATCCATCCCATGTTCGGCGGTCTTTCCGGCATGCTCAAAACCGTCAACAAGGAGTTGGCCAATACCAGGGTTAAGGTGGTGGATTTTGCCCATAAACAGCCTAAAAAATCCATTTCAGGGATTGTTGACCTGTTCCTGGATGAATTGACCGGCAGTGATTCCCGATGTGAGGTGGGTTATAAGGATAAAAAACGCTATGTCATATCCATGAAACCTTCCATTGCCGACAGGAGCCAGCAGATCATCACCAATGGCGATACCATGCTGGTGACCGGCGGTGCAGGCGGCATCACCTATGAGATCATTAAAAAAGTGGTGGACAGGTACAAGGTGAATCTGATCATTCTGGATATCAATGATATTTACAGTACAGATCCCAAATTTCTGGATAAAGCCTCCACCCAGCCGGAATTGATGGCCCTGCTCAAAGCAGATATGCCAGGTGTTAAACCCGTGGAAATCAAGCGGGCCCTGGATCGTCTGATGCGGGTTCGACAATCCATTGATAACATTGAGCACCTTAAATCCAAAGGGATCAGTGTGGATTACAATTGTGTGGATGTCACCAATTTTGATGCGGTTCAGGCAACTGTGAACAAGTATGACAAAGTTGACGGGATTTTCCATGCAGCCGGTATGGAGATGAGCCAGTTTATTGCCAAAAAGGAACTCTGGTCATTTGAACTGGTGGTGGATGTCAAGGTCAAGGGCATGAGAAATCTGCTCCAGGCTTTTAAAGACAGGGACTATAAATACTTTTTCACCTTCTCGTCTGTAACTGCCAGGTTTGGAAATGAAGGGCAGGTGGATTATACCTCTGCCAATGATTTTCTGGGCAAGACCTTGTTCAGGCAGCAGCAGCTCCATCCGGACAGAACCTACAAGGTGTATGCCTGGACCGCCTGGGGTGGTGTGGGCATGGCAACCAACCCGACCGTTCGTGCGGTCCTGGAGGAAAGAGGGTTGCAGTTTCTTCCCATGGAACAGGGCGTGAAGTTCTTTATGGCTGATCTTCTGGACAAGACCGAGTCTGAAATGGTCTTTTCCGGTATAGATTATTCCTTTGACAAGGATGGCCTTCTGGGTGATCCGTCTGACAAGGAGTTTCCTTTTCTGGATGATCCAGTGGAAAAGAAAAATGGTTCCATGACCTATTCCAGGGTGCTGGATATTGAACGGGATCTGTTTTTGCACGATCATACCATGGGGGATGTGCCTTTATTCCTGGGTTCCACAGGCGTGGAGACCATGGCGGAAGTGGCAAAGTCTTTGTCTGATGATCAACCCTGTTTTGTAGAACTGACCGATTTTCAGATTCCTTACGGGATCAAGCTGCTCAAGGGCCGTCCCAAAGAACTGCTGATCACAGGCGAGAAAAACAAAGATGGCAAATTTGACTGTACCATTGCCTCTGTGTTTAAAAACCCCAAAGGTGTGGTCATGGGAGATCCAAAGCTTCATTACCAGGGACAGTATGTGTTTGCCAAAAAACCGTTAAAGGCCAAAACGATCAAGATTCCTGAATTTAAGAAGATCTCCTGGACAGGTGATTTTGAAAGTCTGGTGTACAATCCCAAACGATTGTTCATGTTCGGGTTGTTCGGCACCATCACGGATATCAATTCTTTTGATGGACAGACCCTGATCACCACGGTTCAAGACTCAAGTGATAAAGAGTTTTTCAAGGGTGTAAAAGATCCGAAATTTGTGGCAGCCCCCATTCTGGTGGATGCCATGTTCCAGACCGGCGGATTGCTGGAGTTCTTTACCACATCCAGAACCGTTCTGCCCTATCGGATCAAATCCATGAAGTTTTACAAAGATGTTGAACGAAACACCCCGTATTATTGCATCACTGAGAAAAAAGCATCAGGTGAAGAAACCAATACCTATGATCTGAAACTGGTGGATAAAAAGGGCAAGGTGTTCATTGAGGTTGACAGCTTTGAAATGGTGAAACTCAACCAGCTTGATCCGGAAGACCGGATCATTGACCGGGTGAAATTTGCTGCATTAGAGCAAAAGTAGGTCTCAGAAAAAAGCGTCATTTAACCGGGCAGTGCGGTCATAACCGTGCTGCCCGGTTTTATCATTTGAAAAACTGCAATACAAAGGCGGATTAAAGAGGGTTTATGAAAGAATTGACCATTAACTTTGCAAGGATATCATATCCCTGAAATTGCTGGAGCCGGCGAGCGGACTCGAACCGCTGACTTGCTCATTACGAGTGAGCTACTCTACCACCTGAGTTACGCCGGCTTCAACTGGGGCAGAATATACCAAATCGTACAGGGGATCAATCAAAAAATTTCCTTCCATTTTAATGTCAGGTTAATGAAGCTTAAATCGTATGGGAATCATCACCCAGGTTTCGATGGCCTGACCATTATTTTTTCGAGGCTCAAACAGCCATTTTTTTACAGTTTTTATTGCCTGGCGATCAAGGATGGCATGGCCTGCTGATTGATGAATTGTTATTTCAGATACCTGTCCGTCAACCGATATGAGCACTTTTAATTCAACCAGGCCTTCATACCCTTTTTTTCTGGCGCTTTCCGGATATCTGGGCAGGGGGTTGGTTTTAAACGCCGGGTCGGTGCTTTTTAGTATTTGTATGGGTTCTTTTTGTGTTTCGCTGGCGGTTATGACCTGTTTGGGCGGTTTTGCCTCCGGGCCTGGCTGGGGTGGGTTCAGGAACTGTTCAGGTTCTGATCTGAACTCTGGTTCTGATCTGAATTCTGGTTCTGATCTGAACTCTGGTTCTGATGTTGAGGGATTGGGTTTTTCTATCTCTGGCAGGAAAGGTTCAGCCAGTGCTGCTTCAGGGAATGTTTGAACAGAAGCAATTTTTTTGGGGGGTTCCGGAACTTTTATGGCTATTTTGGGGGGGTCTTTTTTTGCTGTTTTTCTGGTTTTTATTATTGGTTTTGGTTTTGGGACAGGCAGGACTTTTTCTTGAGTGGGGGGTGGCATCAATTCCAAAGTCTTATCGTCCATTGTAATTGTGACAGATGCTGCCTGGGGTCTGATGAGTTCAGATTGTTTGACCAACAGTGAGGGTAAGGTTAAAAAAATCAGCAAATGGACAGATACAGCTGTTAATAATGCCAGAGACGTTCTTGTATGGGCATTTGATATCAAGATTTAGTTTGCCCCGGCATTCTTGATATCATCCTGTAATTGGGCCTGAAGAGAAATTTGGGACAGCCCGGCCAGTTTGATCTGGTCAAGGACAAGAAACAGATGCTGATAGGTAATATTTTTATGGGCAAACAGGAGAACTCCGGAATTTTTCCGGTCCTGGGCGCTTTGTTTGAGAATGGATGCAAGATCTTCAAGGGACACCTGTTGTTTGTCCACAAAGATCTGGTTGTTCTCCTTGACCGTTACAGACAATACAAGGGTTTTATCAGGTTTGGCAAGGGATGAAACCGGCAGTTTGACCGGCATGCCATGATGGACAGACATGGACAGCATGGAATAGATAAAGACAACCAATAATAAAAAAATAATATCCATCAAGGGCAAAAGTTCAATTCTTGCCTTTCGGACAGGTGACAGATTAAGCTTCATGGCCTTTTCCTGGGCATGAGAGTCTTCTGTCCTGATCAATCTCAAAGCTGGTGGTATATTTTTCTATGATCTGGGCCGCTCTCTGAATACGGGTGTTAAAATAATTGTACGGAAAAACGGTCATGATGGCGATGGCAAGACCTGAGGCTGTTGTGATCAGGGCCTTGGCAATTCCACCCGTGACAGCCTGAGGATTGTCAATGCCTGATGTGCCCAGCATGTCAAAGGTTTCAATAATGCCCACAACAGTTCCCAGTATGCCCAGCAGCGGCGCAATGGTGATAATGGTATCCAGTATGTCCATAAAGCGCTGCATGGAAAAAATTTCATCTGCTGCTGCAAGTTCCATGGCCTTTATGGGAGAATACTGCCGGTGCATGACCCCGCTTAACAATATCCTGGCAACATAGCTTTTTGAACCGGCAGTTACTCGTTGAACGCCATCCCAATCCTCTTTGAGGCAAAGGTCAAACACCTGTTCCACCACTTTTCTGTTTCGTTTCATGCCCGCTCCGATCCAGAACAGTGACCGCTCTATGATAACCGTAAGGGAAATGATGGAACATAACAAAAGCGGAAACATCAGCACGCCGCCACTATAAAATATTTTTTCCATATGATTCTGCCTCCTGTACTGTCTTTTGTCTGGATGTAAAAACAGCCGGTCTGGCTGTTACGGGATTTTTCATCACCAGGACATCGGTGTGGTATACCTGCTCAATGATTTGTTTTGTCATTATCGTTTCAGGTGTCCCCTGGGCCAATATGGTCCGGGATTTTGCATCGATCATGACCAGGGTATCAGAATATTCACTTGCCAGGTTCAGGTCGTGAAGGACGATTACAACACTGATGTTTAAGTGCTCCTTAAGGGTGTGGATCAAATCCAGAATCTGCTTTTGGTGACCGATATCCAGGTGAGCGGTGGGTTCGTCCAGCAGCAAAAGCGTGGGTTCCTGGACCAGGGCCCTTGCAATGGATACCAATTGCCTTTCTCCGCCGCTGACCTGGTTGAACGGCAGATTTTTTAATTCACGGGTGTCGGTAAGTTCCAGGTATTTGTCGACCATATCCCGGTCTTTTTGGGTTTCAAAAAATTGAAATGGCTTGAAAAACGGAAGTCTTCCCATCATGACATATTCTTCAACCGTCATGTGGGCGGCCTGCTCAAGCTGCATGACCACGGCAATTTTCCTGGACCGGTCTTTTGGCAAAATATCCTGTGTATTCCGGTTCTGGAGAAGGATCTGGCCGCCCATGGGGGGGATGGCACCGGCAATGGTTTTTAAGAGCGTGGTTTTTCCTGCGCCATTGGGGCCAAGGATACTGACCATTTGTGTCCGATCTGCTTTAAAACTGATATTGTCCAGAATTCTGGTCTTATTGTATCCGGTACAAAGGCGATTCAGTTCCAGGATGGTTTCGGTCATAGTCTCACCTGCTTTTTGCCCAGAACATAAATAAACACAATCCCCCCGATGATGCCGGTGATCACACCCACCGGAAGTTCCAGGGGAGAAATGATGATCCGGGCAAACAGATCACACAGGATCAGAAACACCGCCCCTCCCAGAAAGGAAGAAAGGATCAGTATCCGATAATCTGCACCAATCACCAATCGCATGAAGTGCGGCACAATCAGACCCACAAACATGATAATGCCGGCTACAGAAACACTTAAACCCGTGAGCATGGATGCAGTGATAAAAAGGATTTTTTTGGTTCGGGTTGTATTCACGCCCAGGAATGTGGCCTGTTCTTCTCCCAGGGCCAGGGCATTCAGGCTATGGCAATGGAAAAGGGAAATAACAAGACCTGACAGGGCGCCGATGCTCACAATGGTGATCAATGTCAAATCCGGCTCATCCAAAGATCCCATAATCCAGAAAATGATATTGTGCAGGTCATCACTTTTGGAAACCGCCATCAGGAGCATGACAAGAGATGAGCAGACAAAGCTGATCATGACCCCGGTTAAGAGCATGGTGTGCGGTTTTAAGGCACCGCTTTCAAGACTTAACACATATACGGCAAAAATCACCAGCCCTGCACCCATGAAACCGGAAAACGGATAGGCCACAATTCCTATTTTGGCATGAAGGCCAAAGATAATGGTCAGGCAGACACCCAGAGAAGCCCCTCCTGAAATTCCCAGGGTATAGGGTTCAACAAGGGGGTTTCGAAACATGCCCTGGAGCAGGGTGCCGGCCAGGCCAAGGGAACCGCCCACGGCAATGGCAATAATGATCCGGGGCAGACGGATACCCATCAGAATGTGGTAGGATGCAGTTCCTTTCCGGTTCATGATAATATCGATAATATCGGTAATGGGGATCTGACTGCTGCCAAAGGCCAGTGCCAGAAAACTGACCAATAGTAAAGACATGATCAAAAGGATTAAGACAATCATCCATTGTCTTATTTTTTTGTTGATCATAATTTTTTTTCCTTAACCGGATGGATCAGGCGGAAAAATTCCACCAACCCGTTTGAAAATTTATCCGGAGTGGGGCTGCAAACCATATCAGGATCCAATATATGAATCTCTTTGTTTTTGACTGCTTTTAAAAATTTAAACCGCTGCCAGGATGATTTTTCACTGGCCCCGGCCTTTTGGGATGTTCCCATGGTGGCAATAAAGATCACATCCGGGTTCTGCTCCAATACCTTTTCCCGGCTGTAAACACCGTCCTTGGCTTGTGAGACAATATTAATCCCCCCGGCAAATTCAATATATTCGTTAATAAAGGTATCCTTTGCTGCGGTTTTGAGCGGCTTGATACCGATTTGAATAAAGACTTTTCTTTTTGGACCAGCCAGGGCTTTTGATTTGATCTGACTGACCTGTTCCCGGGCATGGCTGACAACGGCAAGGGCCTTTTCGGGCTTTCCGATCAGATTGCCAAGATCGATCAGCCGCTGACAGATGTCATCAAATGTTCTTGGTGTTGGCAACCGCAGAACGGTCAGGCCCTGTTTGCTTAACGCATCAATCTGTTTCTGACTGGTCAGGGCATTGGCCAGCACCAGGTCCGGTTCCAGGCTGATGATTTTTTCAACATTCATCTGCATGACCGTGCCAACGACCTGTTTGGGCGCAGAATCGTCAGCAAGTCTGCAATAACTTGTTACAGCCACCAATCTATCCTCTGCTTTAAGAAGATAAATCATGTCTGTGATGATCGGTCCCAGGGACACAATTTTCTGGGGCACAGGGCTTGCGGCAATGGATGGTCCTGCCATTAAGCATATCCACAGCATCAGGATCATGGCCTGGCTGAATCTGTTTTGAAAATTTATCATATCGTTTGTTTGTTCCTGTAATGGACTCCATTTAACAGGGCATTGACCCCCATCCAGATAACATGGGGCAGATCTTTTTGAACCATGGGCTTGAGTGTATCCATATGACATCCGCATATATCTGCTGCAATATCCGTGCAGAAAGCTTCAAAGGCTGATAGATCTTTTATCAACCCCTTTTGATAATCATCACTGATGGACAGAGCCATTTGAATAAACCCGGCATATTTGGGGTCAAGCAGAAGCTCTTCCACCTGCCCTGCAAACAATGACTTATTCTGCCTGCAATCACAGTCTTTTTCTGAAGCAATCACCTCATATAAAATGATCCCTCTTTCTTTTAAACGTAAAAAAATATTGCGTTCTGCATCCAGGCTGTTCTGCTTGAGTACTGCTTCTTTTACCCCGTCATACACCACCCGGGCCATCATCTCTCCGAGCCTGGTATGACCGCCGGTATGGTCCAGCAAGGGTCCGGTCCCTTCCAGCACAAGGACATTGTCCGTGCCTGTGCCCGTTGCCCTGAATGCCCCGTCATCATAACTTGTCCGGATGTCCATATCAAGCAGTGCCGCTGTCTTTGCCTCGGTGGCCGTAATAATGGCGCGGGTCATGGCACGGGGGGACAGCCTCATATTGGTCACAAGAATGATGTTGATGGTTCCGGGTTCATAATATTGTCCCGCACTTTTGCTCATGCGCATGGCATTGGATTGAACCCCTGCCGTGACAAAGGCACCCACTTTAAGATCCTTGAACCGGGTTGTTTGGATCGCCAGATTATCCATGTTTGCACCGGTGATCAGCACACTGGTCTGATCCGGGTTTTTATTCAATGCCGCAGCAATGCGGCTGCGGATGGAATCAATGCCATGGTCATGATCAATCATCCAGTTTGGCGGCGGTGTATAATGATTGACAATGGTTTGAATGCCCTGACGACTGCCCTCAAGAGAGGATACAAGGGCCATGGGAAATTTTAAATCCATCACCAGGCTCTTGTTCAAAAAATCAAGGATATGGGTGTCTTCCACACGAATCTGTTCAATACACTCAAAATCTGTGCTAATGGGTTTTGAAGCAATGATTTTGGATTCAAAAAACAGGTTTTCGTTCAGGGCAAACTGTTTCCCATATATTGAAGATGCCAGCCATTGAATAAAATATCCCGTGTTGGTGGCTGCCCTGCAGGTCAGATCACAGGGAAAATAATAGATCTGTTTGTTTTTCACTGCATCCACATCTTTCCATCCCGGCCGGGTCAGGATCAGCTGCTCAATCTCATTGTCTTTTCCGCATCCATAAATAACCTGGGGGTTAAACTGCATCCATTCGTCTTTGGTAACCGATACAACCGTTCCTTTTTTACCAAAATCAGGGGGAATGCCCCCGGCCATCCTGATCAAATCATTCTGGAACGAATCATTGCCCGGGGTCATCATCTGATCTCTTCCCATCAGCCGCATCACCCTTAATCTCTGGTCAGGTTTTATCCGGCTCAGTTTTTGAGTGATCAGTTCGATTTGGCCATCAATCTGTGATCTGATTGCCTGAGCCTGTTTTTGCCTGTCAAATATCTGTCCCAGCAAGGATATGGTATTGACCCCATCAGAAACAGAGGCTGTGCTCAATTCAATGACAAGAACATCTTTATCTTTATAAAACTCTTTAACCTGTGTATGCAGGCTGGAAATAAAAATAAGATCTGGATTCAATGCATTGATAGCCTTGATGGACGGACTCGAGAATCCACCAACAATGGTCTTGCCGGATGCTCCGGGAAAATTGGAATGATAGGTTATGCCTTTTAAAGCATCCCGGGCCCCCAGTTTATAAATGATTTCCGTAATGGAGGGCACCAGGGAAACCACCCGGGAAGGGCTTTGGTTTAAAACAAAGGATTCATTCCTGCTGTCCACAAATTGGACTGGAAATGAAAAAACATTACCCATTGGCAGATATAAAAATACCAGCACCAGCAAGACCATTTTGATTGTTTTCACAGCATATCTCCCAAAGGGTTAGAATGAATATGTCATAGATGCATAAAAAGACCGCCCGGCACCTGGATATTGCGACAAGGTACTGGTTCCTGACTGGTCATAAAATGTCTCTGCATACGTTCCATAGGATTTATCAAACACATTATTCACTTGAACAGACACAGACCAGTTTTCTGATATCGTCTGCCTTGCCTTCAAATCCAGGGTGCCGTAGGCATCCAGATATCGGGTGGGTTCCGTGTCTGTATCTGCTGCATAGATTGCAGGGCGCTTGCCTGTATACCGGTATGTGGCGGTCAGGTCCAGGCCGAAATCCAACCAATAGTTCAGTGTTGCCTTGAAAAAATCATTGGCCGTGTATCTGGATTGTCGTTTGGCCCCGCCTGGTTTTTGTTCCTGGGCATCCGTATAGGTGTAATTGAGCGAAAGGGTCATGTTTTGATAGGGCCCGATCATTGCACCGGCTTCAAAACCCGAGGCTTCATAGGTTGAAAGATTTTCTGGACGATAAAAGAAACTGGCATCTGGGACCCATTCGATTTTATCTTGAATATCCCATGTAAAATAGGTCAGATTTAAGAATATTTTATTGTCAGCAAGGGACTGCTCAATGCCAATATCTGTATGACGACCTGTTTCCGGCTTAAGGCTGGAATTTCCCTGAGCCCCCATTCCCCAGCCCCAGTCTTCATATGGCCAGAAGAGATCATTGGGGGTAGGGGCTTTGAAATGGTTGCCTGTATTGAATTTAACAGCGGTTGTCTCAGTCGGGTTGATCACAAGACCAAACCGGGGCAATACTTCATCACCAAACTCTGAGTTTTTTTCATGGCGGATACCGGCACTGCCCTTGATAAATTTGCAGGGCCGGTACTGGAGTTCGCCAAACACACCCATACTGTACAGGTTGGCCGTGCCGGGAAGGCTGGTGGTTGCATTGCCATAACCATCCAGGGTGGTGGATATATTTTCCCAGTCATACTCTTTATATTGCATGCCCAAAAGGAGAGTGGTTTTATCAAAGGGTTTGAGTGTTGCATCTGCTTCAAGTCCCAGCACCTGATTGGCAACCTTTGTACGGCTTCCCGGAAGATTTCCCAGGGTAAAGGCATCATAATATCGTGAATAATTTTTGCTGATCATATCGGTATAATCGGTTTGAATATGATATGACAGCCAATCCAGGGGGGTGCCTTCCACCTTTAAAATCAAGTGCTTGTCTTCTTCTGTGACAGAGTTGAGCAAATTAGACGATTCACCATTGTATACGGCAACACCATTTACATAAAACGGCCGGGTTCCTTCAGGTGGTTTAGGACCGGGACGACCGCTTTCACGATCAATTAAATCCCCATAAAGGCTGAGCTTAAAGCGGTTGTCCATATCAAACAAAAGCTTTAGGGAAATATCCTTGTTTTGGCCATCGGTATTATCCCTGAATCCATCGGTGCCATCGGTGTGGGCTGTCAGATAATACCCAAGGGTCTTTGTAATAAACATGCCGTTTTGGAATTCGACCTCATAGGTCCCTTCTGATCCATATCCGGTATTTATGATCAAATCGGTCTGATCATGTTCCGGACTTTTGGTCATAATATTCACGGTGCCGCCCATGGCACCGGATCCATAAAGCACAGATCCGGATCCTTTGACCACTTCAATGCGCTCAATATTATTGGCCGAAACTTTACCCAGATCAGCCGATCCAAGGGAGGGTGAATTGATGGCAAGCCCGTTTACAAGCACTTGGGTGCCATCGCCTCCCATGCCCCGGATATGCAGTTCCTGGACAGCGCCACCGTAATCCCCCCGGGTTCGCCAGTCAACACCGGGTTCACCGCCTAAAAAATCACCAATACTGGTGGCAGGGGATGATTCAATGTCGATATCATCTGCTATCAGTATGGAATTGGGAATATCCTTGCGCTGTTCGGTTGTCTTGGTTGCCGTGACAACGACTTCATCCATTGAAACGATTTTTTCAGCCCATGCCATTGCTGAAAATGATAAAACAAAAAAAATCAGGGTTAAATAGAATCTTTTTTTCATGTTTGCTCCGAAATAGCAGCCCGGAGAATAAAAAACCCCGGACCATTACAATCGATCCAGGGTGTCCCTTATTAACTCAAGATCATGGGTGCTTTTTTTGTCCGTAAAAAACACACTACAATTCAGGCAGGTCTTCTGACTTTCGGATCATCCTAGTGACCGCACCTTCCCGTAAAAAACATACAGTGGTTTTTATTGCGGTTTTCGTCCCCGATTACAGCGGCGGGCCCGTCCCTGTTTCACACAGGAGTTCCCTATTAAGCATTTAAAGCACCTGAACTTAAGTTTGTTTATTTAGAGCCCGCCATCTTAAAAGTCAAGAGATAATTTTTTTGAATTCATAATCTGTCTGTCATTTTCATGATGCCAAATCCGGGCTCTGCAATTGAAAAATATATTTGCCAAAGTATTTTTTTTCTAATAGACTCATTGAGTCAAATTTTTATTAATCATAGAAACAACCATAAAATATTTTTGCACATTTTCTAATTTTTGAAATTAATACTGTTTCATAAGGAGACTTTGATGAAATTCAATGTAAAATTTTTCCGGTTAAGACGTTCTGTTTCGATGATACAGATCATGTTACTGGCATTTCTAACCTGTATGCTGTTTTCAGTTTCTGTAATGGCAGAAAGTGCCGGAGACCTGGCAAAATCTGCGAATAATTCGATTCGCAATGCTGAACGAGCCATGTATGGGAAAAAAATAGATGAATCTGCAAAACTTCTCGAAGAAGCCCGCGCAACACTTGATGCTTTAAAGACATCTGATTCAACTCATTCGCAACTTAAAAGTCTTGAACTCAAATATGAACAAATTAAAAAACAGGTTGATAAAAAACTTGGCAGTACTTCGGTAACCCAATCCCCTTTGCCTGCTCCTTCAAGTACAAAAACAGCCTCCAGTGAAAAGTTGCCAGCCGGGGTTTCCAAACGGTTAAAAGATATCAATCGTGAGCTCACAACTGTTGAGCGGTATCTCACCAAAGAAAATGAAGCTTCCATAAAGCAGGCAGATTACCAGTTAAATCAAGCAAAGAACCTGTTTGATGAAATTGATAAAAATTATGGCAATCAGTTTGATCCATCTCATCCGGATTATGCGATGGCAATTAATCGATTTAATACACTAAAAGAAAAGATTAAAGTATCTCTGACAGCAACAAAAGAAAAAAAGGCTGGTGCCGAGGCAGACAAAACTGCAATGGAAAGCCAATCAGCAGAATGGATATCAAAATTCCAGGCATACCTGTCATACCCGGGAAATGAAGGCCATGATCCGGATTTGCTGGTTTACATTCCCGGAACATCGGAACCTGAAAAATTTGATGATGCTCAGAAACGGTACAATGCATTCAAAGATTTCTATGATAATTATAAGGGAGTTGCATTCCCCAATGGGAAAAACTGGAAATTGGAAACTCTGGCAGATCAGGATGCGCCCAGACGATTGGCCGATTTTGAAAAGCAGTTCGCAGATAGAGTCAATTCGGTTGCCAGTGATGTAGAAAAACAGATTTCACAGGCAATGGCACAGCTTGAAAAAGATAAGGCATGGGAAAAAGATTCTACTGTCAAACCGCCCCTTGTGGATAAAAAATGGATGGTTTCCATAGAAGATTCACTCAAAAAGGCCCAGGTTGCTTTAGGAGAAGACAGCCCAATAGCAGTAAGGATCAGTAAGAGCTATGAAGCCCTGGTTGCCAAAGACACGGAATATCGCAAGATAAGGGCGGACCGTACCTTTTTATCTCCGGATATTTATGATGGTAACGATAAAAAAGAGCTGCTCAATGAGGCTGGTGCCATTATTTCCAAAGAAAAGCCCGGTTCTAAAATCATGAAAGTGTCGATCTATAAAGGGGCATGGGAAGAAAAAATCGTTGAAGGATGGACAGATACTACAAAAACCAGGTGGGAGAAAAAAACCTTCAAGCAGATTAATGCACAAGTGGCTGCCAGGGATTCATCCGGAGTATATTTATATACCCTTTTTCTCGCAAAGGACAAAACTTCAGGAGGATGGGGCAAGGTCTACGGGCATGTTATGTTTTCAGACCTCATGGCGGAAAAAAATGTTGAAAAATAATTCAAACATTGCTCAGGCTGAGGCTACCCTCGATAAATTGTTTGACTGAATTTTCGGTAATTTATTTTAACTTGATTCTTTGTCAAGACAGGCCTTGGGCAGACTGTGATCAATCAATTCATGAATGCTTCGGGCATAGGTCATGTTCTGGCAGGGTTTTGAAAGATGATCAATACACGGGTCCTGTTGTTTGAGTGTCTTTATGGATTCTAAAAATTCAATATTGCCGGATACAAAGAGGATGGGGATGGTCGGGTTGGTCTTGCGGATATAATGATAAATATCCATTCCGTTTTGTTTTCCCGGCAGCAGGTAATCCAGGCTGATGACATCATAATCGTTTCTGTCAAACAGATCCATGGCCACCCGGCCATTGGGGGCCAGATCGACATGGTGATGAAAAGGCGGGCTGCTTAATATCCGGTATTGCACGTCAGAAATGGCAGGTTCGTCTTCTACGATCAGGACACGTTTTCCTGTCTGGGGATGCAATGCCTGGATTATTTTCTGTTCAGTTTGACTCAATTGCTTGTCAATAATCGGAAGGCTGATGAAAAACCGGGTGCCTGATCCCAGTGTGGAAAAAACCTGGATATTGCCTTTGTGCTGTTCAATATATCGTTTGACATTGGTCATGCCATACCCGGTTCCCTTGATATTATGGGCATAACACTTCTTGGTATCCTTGGTTCCTTTAAGGGTGAAAGACGGGGTAAAGATATCGTCGATATGCTCTTCCGGGATACCGCAGCCATTGTCCATAATTTCAAAACAGATCTGCTTGTTTCGGGTATAGGTTTTAAGGGATATTTGAGGAGACAATGTCTGGCTCAGGGCATGGATGGAATTTTGAACCAGATTGACCAGGGCATGTTCAATCATGCCCGGGTCAGCCAGAAGCTCGGGCAGTGTATCATCAAAGTCTTTAATGATTTGTATATTCTGCAGATCTTTTTTCAGCAGGTTGGTGACCAGGGATATTTTTTCATTTATGCTGAAATATTCCTGTTTGGGTTCCTGGTCTTTGGCAAAAACCACCAGGTTTCTGGTTAAATTTTTTCCTCTCAGGGTCTGGTCAAAAATCAGTTCCAGGGTTTTATAGATTTCAGGGTCTTTACAATCAACCATGCTCAGCTGGACATTGCCCATGATAACCCCCAAAATATTGTTGAAATCATGGGCCATCTTTCCGGCAATTTCACCGACCAGGGCATTTTTCGCCTGTTCTGCCGCATAGTTTTGAGCTGTGATTTTTTCTTGTTCTGCTTTGATCTGGCGGGTGATATCCCTGAGAGCAATAATTCTTATACGGTGGCCGTTTCGTTCGACCTTGCGGGTTTGTATCTCGCAGGGAAAGGTGGTTTGGTCTTTGCGAAGGGCTAAACTTTGATATATGCCGATCACTTTGGCCTGGGATTCTAAAATTGCCTGTTCCCGGTAATCCGGGTGGATCCATTCAATAGCGGGTTTCCCAAAAGCTTCCTGGTCTGAATAGCCAAACATTTCCTGTGCGCTTTTGTTTTGGCTGATACAATGGCCTTTTTCAAGCAGGAAGATCGCTTCAAACGTAGCATCGGACAATTGTTTATATTGTTCCTTGCTCTCTTTTAACTGCTGTTCCATTTGTTTGCGCAAGGTGACGTCTGTGATAATGCCTTCAACAGCAACCGGGTTCCCCTGTTTGTCACGGATCAGAACATTTCTCTGGTTCAGCCATCGGATATTGCCGTCCCGGTGAATGATTTTATATTCAAAAAATGAAGGGAGCTGGCCTTTTTCCAGACGTTTCCAGGCTTTTTTAAAAAAATCTTTGAACTCCGGGTGGATGGCTTTAAGAATTATCTTTTTGGATTGATATATCTGTTCAGGGGTGTATCCGAATATCTGTTTGCTGGCCGGGCTGACATATTCATAGTTTCCATCGGGCAGGCCCATGCGGCAGATCATGTCGAGTGCATTTTCAGCCATCCTGAGATATCTTTCTTCACTGTTCAAAAAGGCCTGATGACTGCTCTGGTGTAAAAGAGTCTGTTCTGTCTGTTTTAGCCGGGCATTCTCTTTTTTCAGTGTATTAATCCGGGCTTCCAGTTCTTCATACCTGGGTTTTTTGTCTGTTTTTTTTTGAGAAGAATTGTTTTTCATTTTTGCCATTTGATTGCAAACATTGTAATGTCATCACTTTGGGGGGCCTTTCCGATAAAGGCCAGCAAATTGTGTTTGATTCTTTCGATAAAGGATTGAGCAGAATCTGCATACCCGGTTTTACAATCTGCATTGATGGTTTCAAACAATCGGGCCCGGGTGTAAAAAGATTTATCAATGGATCGGGCTTCGGTGATGCCGTCTGTGTATCCGAACAGCAGGTCCCCTTTTTCTATCCGGACGGTGCTGATTTGATAGTGTGCATCAAGCGTTGGGCCAATGACGGGGCCGGTGGCACCCAGGGACTGCTTGACGCCGTTTTCGTCAATCACCAGAACAGGTTCATGCCCGGCATTGATATAAAACAGTCTGCCGGTTGACGGATGGATGACACTGAAAAAGACAGACACAAACATGCCGTCTTCACAATGTTCTTGTGCAATGTATTCGTTAATCAGGGGGATGGCCTTTAATGCATCTTTTGGCTCAAAAGGGGCGGATATAGGGTGCAATGATTTGTTCGGGCTGAAGTGGCCTGAAAATATTCGTAACAGGCTTCGGGTTAATGCCATAAACAGGGCCGCACCCACTCCTTTCCCGCTGACATCCCCAATGGCAAATCCGATATAACCGTCCGGAAGTTCGAACAGGTCAAAAAAATCACCAGATAATTTCAGGGCCGGGGTAAAGTATGAATATATATCACACGCTTTTATGACAGGCAGATAGCAGGGTAAAAAATCTTTTTGAATTTTTCGGCCCTGGTCCAGTTCCAGTTGAAGCGCAGCTGAGTAATTTTTAATGGCCTGGCCAGCCTGTTCAAGTTTTTTGTATAATTGTGCATTCTCAATGGCAATGGCCATCTGGTCGGATGCTTTTTGAACCATTTCAACACATAGATCATCAAAATGGGCTGGTTTGGAATGCAGCAGCGTGATGATGCCAAAAAGGGTGTCATGCCGGAGGATGGGAACAGCCAGGGCAGAAGACACAACATATGACTGGTCTTGAACAGTTACCCATCGGGGGTCGTTGTCTGCATCTGTAACAAGGCCGACCTTATGATGTGTTTTAACCCAGCCGGCAAGTCCTTTATCCAGAACCTTTCCGATTAAAAAGGATCGTTTTTCCCCCTGGATCTGATTTCGGGTCAGAATACTGTCTGTGACCACGCCATGGGTATTCAATAAAAAAATGCTGCCTGTCTGGGCATCTGACATCTGGGCGGCAATATCCAGGGCATGCTGCATGGTGGACTTGAGCAGCTGGTTTTCAGAGGATGATCGTGCCAGATTGATAAACATCTCAAACAATTTGTTCTGGGCGTCATGGATTTTTTTTTCACGTTTAAGAACAAGGATCTCTTTTTGAAGTGTTTCTATTTCCATAGCGTTTCTGAACCCTGGCAAAGATCAATACCAAATAGCAGCACCCTATCCATTGTGCCGGCATCTTAAAACGGGGGTGTCAATGATGTCAAGCATCAATTGTATAAAAAGATACCCCTGTTTTTTTATATGAAAGCCCCACCAACGTGCTGAAATCAGAGGGGTTTCATCTTTTGTTGTGGCAGGTGGTCACTGCCATGTGGGTTATACGGGTTTATGCATCAGGTGGGGCAGCATGATATCTTCCAGAGACTGCCTTTTGGCTTCAAAACTATTGTTTTCAAGGTCCGGGCCAAAAACAATTTCATCTCCAAAAGTGAGTGTGACTGTGGAAAAAGGCTTGGGGAGCATGAATCGGTCCCAGGAATGAAAGAACCAGGCTTTGTCAGCATGGGTATAGAAAGGAACAACAAGTGCATTTGATTCTATGGCCATTTTAATGACCCCGGCCTTGATTTTACCCATGGGGCCCCGGGGGCCGTCCAGAATGTGAGCGCCCAGGCCATGGGTGATTAAATGATCAATCATGACATCCAGGGCTTGTCTGCCGCCCCGGGACGAGGACCCTCTGGCCGTATGCCAGCCGGTTTTATTGGCCACACCGGCAATCAGATCACCATCCCTGCTCTGACTGATCATCAGGCCGGGATTGAATTTTGAATAGGTCCGAAAATGTCGGATTGCTGAAAAAAACTGCTGGTGCCAGGCGCATAGCAGAACCGGCTTTCCTTTCCCCAGCAATGTTTTCCAGTTGTCTTCATTGACAACCTTGAGCCGGAAAGTCAGGCTGTATATCTGGATGAGATAGTAGGCAAGAAAAATAAAAGCCCGGGTATAGATGATAAATTTTAATCGTTTAAACATAACAGGTCTTCTAATATCAGAAAAAGTTCAGGAACGCCATTGGTTTGGCAAAAACAAGGCGATCTGTTTTGTATGAACGGTGGTGCCTATTGAGTGATCATGGTTTTGGGCATTCTCACGGCAACCACGTGACCTGTGGCACATAGTTTACCATTTGCCATGACCCTGGCATCAATCACTGCTTTTTTTGGGGTAACCTCAATGACTTTTCCCCATATTTCCAGTTCAACTCCCATGGGGGTAGGGGCAAGATAATCCACTTTTAATGAGGCGGTCACAAATCTGAGAATTGGCTCAGATCCCATGTCCCGGTTTTCATTGCGATAGGATGCGGCCGCAGCTGTGCCAACGCAATGGCAGTCAACAAGGGAGGCGATCAAACCGCCGTAAACAAATCCGGGAAGCGCAATATGATGGTCGTTGGGGATAAACCGGCACACACTTTGCTCTCCTTCCCAATAGCTTTTTATCTGCAGCCCGTGATTGTTTAAGCTTCCGCAACCGTAGCAATGGCTGAAATCTTCCGGATAATAATCTTGAAATGCTTTCATACTCAAAATACTCCTGTATGGTATATAGGCAGATGATCTTGTGTAGTGTTAACGTATTTAATATTTTTTTTAAACCTTTTTTTTAAAAAATAAAAAAGGGCAGGGATTATACATCGGCATTCAAAATAAGGCCGGTACCGCTTTTAATCTGCTGGATCAGGTTGTCCACCTCAGCATGGGAGATGTCATGTTTGAAAATCTGACTGGTTTTACCGGTGTCATCAATGGTGACCACATCAATATAGATATCCTCTCCTTCCTGATAAACGCACAGCCGGAAGGGCGAGTTGCTGTTTTCCAGTTCCCGGTGGGTTTCATCCACGATTTTGGACAGTTTATCAAAATATTGTTTGGCTGCATGATAGGGCTTTTTTCTCTTGTGCTTTTTTTTGTCAAATGCCTTATCGCCCGGCCTGTCCGGTTGAATGGATTCGGTTTGATTTATTTTGGATACATCTTCCATAGTATCTTCCGTGTGACGGTTACAGGCTTTTTTGGGTTTAAACCTTTATTATAAGTATCGTCACTTGGGTGTAAAACTTAAGCATCTGAATTTAAAGGTTTATTTTTCTACAGCTTCATTGTAAAGGTGCACATCCCTTTGGGGGTAAGGAATGGTGATCCCCTGGGCGTCAAACGTGGTTTTAATTTTTTCAGTCAGATCAAAATAGACATCCCAGTATTCGGTGGTCTTAACCCATGGGCGAACCACAATGTTGACACTGCTGTCAGCCAGTTCTGAAACCGCAATTTTGTATGCTGGTGTATCCAATACCCGTGAATCTTCTTTTATGATGGATTCAAGGATATCTTTGGCTTTTTTAATGTCATCGTCATAGCTGATGCCGATGACCAGATCCACCCGCCGGGTGGGGTTGGCGGTCACATTGGTGATGACATTGCTGGTAATGCTGGAGTTGGGTACGATCACCCGCTGGTTGTCCGGCGTATTCAATGTGGTATTGAAAAGTGCGATTTCAGCGACACCACCGGTGACCCCTCCGGCTGTAACAACATCACCCACCCGGTAAGGACGAAATAAAATCAGCATCACGCCCGAGGCAAAATTGGATAGTGAATCTTTTAATGCCAGGCCCACGGCCAGGCCGGCAGCACCCACAATGGTCAAAAATGAGGTCGTGTTGATGCCCAGCTGGCCGGCAGCCGCAAGGATAACAACAATCATGAGAGTATAGTATAAAATATTATCCAAAAATTTTGTCAATGTGATATCCACATTGCTTTTTTCCATCAGTTTGGTGATAAGGCTGGTGATCTTTCGGGCCAGCCACTTTCCGATGATAAAAATTATAAGGGCAGCAATGATTTTAACCGAGTAGGTGGTTGCCCATAACGTCAGCATGTCGATTGCTTTGTCAATGTTCATGGTTGTACTCCTTTTTTTAAATGGTCAGGTAAATGATTCAGTGTCTGGAATGCGTTAATATATAGTTGAATGTTTATAACCTCAATATTTTTTTTGTTTGGGGTATGGTTGTCGGCTGTTCGGATGATGATTGTGGCTAAATTTGCCATCAACAATAAAATTTTGGATCTGTTCAAGGACAAATGGATCATTCATGATAAACGGATGCGATTTGTGCACGATCAGAAAATCTTTCATCCCTTCAAGCCTGGCCCGCTCAACAGAGACTTTCCCATCATTTTTACCCGGAATAAGCCAGGATAAAATCGGATTGACAGTCTGATCTCCTGCGATAATACCCAGCTCATAGTCGGGCAGACCCAATTGATTGGGGATACTGTCGGCATCTGTTCCCAGTTGCCGGCCTGCCGGGCCGTTCAACCACTTGAAAAAGAACAGATTCTTTAATTTGTCCACCACTTCACTGCCGGAATTGGGTGGGCTGAGCATGACAACCCGTCCCAGATTCGTTAAGACGTTGTGGGCAAGATAGTGGCGGACCAGAATGCCGCCCAGGGAATGGGTGACAAAGTGTATCTTTTGGGCACAGTGTTTTTTGCATTGTTCAAGTGCCAGAGGGATGGTGTTGCCGGATAGCATTTCAATGGGGTTGTTCCGTGACGGGTAACCCTGATTCACGACCATAAAGCCGTGTTGCTGAAGGTGGGTTTGGATCCTGGACATGGATGCTTTTGTGCGGGCCAGTCCGTGAAGGAGGATAACCGCATCCCGGTTTTGTCTGCTAAAGCGGTGAGGCATATGTAAACATGGTTCCATCAGTTTGGGATGTGGTAAAACTGACCTTGCCGCCCAGAATCTTTTCTCCGAACAATTTCATGGAAAAGGTGCCCAACCCTCTTCCAGGCTGGTCTTTGGTGCTGAAATTCCGCTGGAAAATCCGTTGCACAATATCATCAGGGATAACTTGTTTATTCCGTACATGAAAGCAAAAAGAATTTTTTTGCTGTTCAAGGGACAAGGTTACCGGTTCTTTTTCATCCGTGGCTTCAAGGGCATTGATGATCATATTGCACAGAATTCGCAGCAAAAGAGAAATATCGGTCTTAATGGACAGATCCGGGATGGTTTCAGGAAAAGACAATTTTTTGTTTGTTGTCACCGGATGATTGGAAAAAAACAATTTAAGCTCGTTAGCGATTTGATCGACAGGATATGTGTGCCATAAGGCCTGGTAGTCTGTTGAGTCACTTCGGGACAAACATTGCTGGATGGCCACCTCTTTTTTCAGTCTCAAAGAAGCTTGATAAATTGATTCAGCCAGATTGGATGGTTGATTGTCAACCAATAGTTCGCTGGCACCCAGAAGCATACCCAGCATATTGTTGATATCGTGGAAAAAAGTTCTTTCAAGGGCTGATCGGTTCTGTTGCAGGGTAATGTCCTGGATAAACAGGAGCAGGAATCTTTTTTGGTTAATGATGATGGGGTGTGATCTGACCAGTAACGAAAGATCCATGGGCACCTGGTCCTTAACAGCAGACAAGGCACAAATTCGTTCAGCCGGCTGACCGTTTCCCAGGCTGGTCACCATGGCAATGGCTGCCCCGCAGGTGGCGCAATATTTTGTTGTGCCGCATCCGGCCGGCCTGGCATGGGCATGGACACACTCAAGTGCTTCACCCAGCCTGAGCCCCAGGGCTTTTTCAGGGTCTTTGATCCCCAGCATCTGTAAAAAGGAATCATTGAGTGCCACAAGCTGCCGATGTTCGTCCACCACAGCCAAAAGCCCGCCAACAGACTGGAGCAGTCCTGACATCACCGGGTTATTTTTAATGATATCAATTTCAATGGCAATCGCTTTTGGATCTAATTTTTCCGGTGTGGCAAAATAGGTATCCATTACACCCTCTTTAATATTGCGGTTTTGGTTAAAAATATCTTAGGGCCCTGGAACGAGTTAAACCCGTTTTTCAGGGCAATATCGATGGATGCCTGAAACTGTGATTTTGAGACATGGATGGGCGGTTCTGCCATTAAAATCTGTCCATCCGGTTTTAAAATGGTTGCCAGCTCTTTGAACAGCGCAACCTTATCCGGGCTTTCATGCACCACATAGAACAGGAGGATAAAGTCAGCCTGTTCTGTCAGGCCGATCCTGTCTGGCTGGCATTGATGAAAAAGTATCCTTTTTTCCAGTTCAGTGTCTTTGACTTTTTGCCTGGCGCGCTCCAGCATGTAGGGCTGGAGGTCTGATGCAATCACCCGGCCAAAGTCGCCCACCAGGTGAGCCATTTGCACGATAAAAAAACCTGGCCCGCATCCTTGATCCAGAACCGTCATTCCTTTTCTGATATAAGGGGCAAGAATCGTTTCCGGATTGTGCAGCCATTGGCGAAGACGGCTGTCAAGGCTTCCAGCCAGTTCGGTGGGGCAGACACATCGGGTATTATCTTTAGACATATTGTGTTTCTTTCCTATTGTTGATGATTTATCCTCGGAAAAAAATGGCTTTTACAATGACGCTGCTTATTTTTGGATTTTCTTTGATTCTCCGGCTGCAATAGCCAAACCATTGTTGGCCAAAAGGGATGTACACACGCATTGGATGGTTTTTTTCAAGTATTGATGCACAAAGTTTGGGCGTGACACCGTACAGCATTTGGAATTCATATCTGTCTTTTGGAACCTTGTATTGATCCAGGAGATTATAGACACCTTCGACAATGGGTTGATCGTGGGTGGCAATGGCGGAAAAGATTTTTTTCTGGATCATCAGTTCAATGTTTTCAAGAAAATGGGTATTGATCTGGCTATAACTCTGAAAGGCAATGGCAGGGGATTCAACATAAATTCCTTTGCAAAGGCGAATATTTAAAGGAATATCCTTGCTGTTCAGATCCAAAAGATGGTTAATATCCTGGGGGGTGCGTTTAAGATAGGCCTGCAGGACAAGTCCGACATTTTTCGGGAATTCTGTTTTTAAGCGCCTGAATAGTTCTATCTCCATATCCGTGCAGTCAGCGCTTTCCATGTCGATCCTTACAAAATGGTCAAACTCGGCTGCTTTGGCAACGATTTCCCGGATATATCCGTATGCAGCTTCCTTGTCGATAAGCAAACCGAAAAATGTGGGTTTCAGGCTGTAGTTCCCGCTGATGTTTTCTTTTCTGACAACATCGATCATGTTGAGGTATTCATTCTTATTGGCCCTGGCTTCATCCAGGGTTGTGATAAATTCACCCAGCAGATCAATGGTGGTCATGATGCCTTGGGCATGCAGTTTTTTTGCAGCATTCACAGCATCATTGATGGTTTCACCGGCAATGTAGTGTTTTGAAATCTGCCAGACCAGTTTTTTGGGCAGCCAGGGCAGTAAATTTGCTAAAAGTCGGTTCAGCATACGATTTTTTTAACCTGCTTTAAAAAGTTTCTTATTGAGAAAAGATGCTGTTTCTTTAATACACATCTATCATCAACAGTTCAACAAAAATTTTATCCAGTGAATCTCATTTTGCTAACGGCCATGGGCCGCCCTGATATTTTGCCCTGGCCTGCTCACAACAAAGCATGAAAGACAACATTGGTTGGCAAGAACGTTCATATTAATACCCATTGTAGCGGGTGTGCAGATCGTCATCAACAAAGATATCGTATTGGTGCGGCCGGAATCCGGCAAGCAATAGCGGACGGGTATGCTCGATTAGGATTTTATACAATCTGGTGTTTCCCACTTGGAATTCATATGATTTTTTCAGTGTAAAAGAAAAATTTGCTGAAGGGCTGAATGGATTTTTTATCGGTCGCTTGCGACCGTCCACGGTGTATGTGAATGTACCTGCAAACCAATTGCGCGCGATTATCACTTTGGTCTGATCTTTGTCTCCCAACGTTAAAACAATCTTCATTTTGAACTCCTGGTTTTTATGGCTGTGTAATAATCTGATCCAGCGTCACCCCGTTGCAACAGGGTGTTTATCTGTATGTATTCTTCATCAATGAGCATATCTTTACCTTTGACGGCAGCGTCATTTGCAAGGATATCAGCCCTTTCATCTTTGGTAATGGGTCATGACCAAAGTCCCTGCCAGGCTGCCAAAGCTGTCGGCAAGAAAATCCAGACCCGAAGCGCACCGGGAGGGAACAAAGGCCTGGTGGATTTCATCTGACAAGCCATAGGCCATGGAAAAGGCAATGGCGATCAGGGCAGTTTTTCCGGGGGACCAGGCTGGTTTTTCATGTGCAAGGTCTCTGACTGTCAGCATGGCCAAAACCGCATACAGGATAAAGTGAATCACCTTGTCATCATGGGGGAACAGCGGTTTTACAAAAGACATGGAATATGAAGACTGCCAGAAAATTGCCACGCAAAGGGCAATGACCGGCAGTCTGTAAACAATCAGGTTTTTAGAAAACATCTGTTTCCAGGGTTCTTTGATGGATGTGCTTTAAGACCGGCCGGGTGAACTCTTCAAAAGGTAATCCCATGCGAACTTTTCCGTCCAAAGTTCTGATGGACAGGGTGTCGGAGTCTTTTTCCCTGTCACCAATGGTGATGATCATGGGGATATAGTTAAGCTGGGCATCGCGGATCTTCTTTTTAAGGGACTCACTTCGTTTGTCCACTTCACACCTGATTTTTAAGGCATCCAGCCGGGTTCTAATCTGGTCGGCATAGTCAGTCAGTTCATCATTGATGGGCAGCAGGATCGCTTGAACCGGTGCCAGCCAGAGGGGAAATTTACCGGCAAAATGTTCAACAAGAATGCCTAAAAATCTTTCAAGTGATCCATAGATAACCCGATGGATCATGATGGGCCGGTGCTTTTCATTGTCTGCGCCCTTGTATGACAGATCAAACCGTTCCGGCAAACTCATATCCAGCTGGACCGTGCCGCACTGCCAGGTTCTTCCCAGGGCATCCTTGATGTGGATATCTATTTTAGGTCCGTAAAAAGCCCCGTCTCCTTGGTTGATAAAATATTCCTGGCCATAATCGTCAAGAGCCTTTCTAAGGCCGTTGGTGGCTTCTTCCCACTGCTGGTCCGAGCCGATTGATTTGGCTGGCCGGGTGGATAATTCCAGGTGAAAGTCCAGACCGAACCGATTGTATATTCGTTTGGCCAGTTTAAGGACCCCCAGAACCTCATCTCCGATCTGGTCCGGGGTCATGAAGATGTGGGCATCATCCTGGTGAAAGGCACGCACCCTGAACAGTCCGGACAAAGCACCGGAGAGTTCATGCCGGTGGACCAGGCCCACTTCGCCGGCCCTTAACGGCAGATCCCGGTAAGAATAGGACTTGGTTTTATACAAAATCATGCCGCCGGGGCAATTCATGGGCTTGATGGCATACTCTTCTTCATCAATGACCGAAGTGTACATGTTTTCCCGGTAGTTTTCCCAGTGACCGGATTGTTCCCACAGCTTTCGATTCAGCATGACCGGGGTCTTGGTTTCCACATAACCGGCCTGTTTGTGTTCATCTCTCCAGTATTCCAGCAGGGCATTCCAGATATCCATGCCTTTGGCGTGGAAAAAAGGCATGCCGGCTGCTTCATCATGAAATGAATAAAGGTCGAGTTTGGTGCCCAGTTTTCTGTGATCCCGTTTTTTGGCTTCCTCAATCAAATGGATATAGTCGTTGAGTTGTTTTTTGTCAAAAAATGAGATGCCGTAAAGCCGCTGCAACTGCTCACGGGACTGGTCTGCCCGCCAGTAGGCACCGGATATTTTTAACAGTTTGACTCCCTTGATCATGCCGGTGTGCGGAATATGAGGGCCCCGGCACAGGTCGATGAACTGGCCGTTCTGATACAAAGAGATTTCTTCATTTTCATCCAGCTCATTGATCAGTTCAACTTTAAACTTATTGTCCTTAAACAGCTCAAGGGCTTCTTGTTTTGTCACTACCTTTCGTTTAAATACATTTTTGGCCTGGATGATTTTTTTCATTTCAGCTTCAATGGGTTCCATATCTTCTTCAGAAATCGGAGCCATATCAATGTCATAATAAAATCCGTCTTCCACCACAGGACCGATGGTGAGTTTTGCATCCTTGTAAATGTTTAACACAGCTTCAGCCATGACGTGGGCAGACGAATGGCGTAAAATATTAAGGCCTTCTTCGTCTTTGGTCGTGATAAAGCTTACGGCACAGTCTTGTGTAAGGAGGGTGTCCATATCCTTGAGCTGATCATTGGTCCGCATGGCAACGCAGTTTCTGGCAAATCCTTCAGAAATACTGGTGGCCACATCCATGCCTGTGGGGATATTTTCAAAGCTCTTTATACTATTGTCAGGAAGTGTTATGGTAATCATCTTGTTTTCCATTGTGTTTGATTAGCGGTTAAATATAAAGAATGAATTTTAGAAGAAGTGTTGTAAACAATCAAGGGAAAAAACATTGAAATATACATTCATAGAATCTGAAGACCAATTGCAGAACGTCTGTAATGACCTGCTCGACTTAGAAGTTATCGGTGTTGATTTGGAAGCGGACTCCATGCACTGTTTTAAAGAAAAAATATGTCTGCTGCAGATTGCCACGGATCAGCAGGCTTATCTGATCGATCCGTTTGTGGTGAAAAATCTGACCCCGTTTGTCCGGGTGCTTGAAAAACCGGATGTGATCAAAATTTTTCATGGGTCAGACTTTGATGTCCGAAGTCTTGACAGGGATTACAATGTCCGGATTAAAAATTTGTTTGATACGGAAATTGCCTGCCGATTTTTAGGGGTTAAAGAGCGGGGTCTGGCAGCATTGTTGAAAATGCATTTCAATGTTGATGCAGATAAAAAATTTCAAAAGGTTGACTGGTCACAACGTCCGTTAAAGCAGGACATGATTGAATATTCAGTGGAGGATGTGGCCCACCTGACAAAACTGCACACCATTATCAAACTCAAACTGGAAGAACGGGGCCGGTTTGACTGGGCACAAGAAGAATTCCAAATTCAGGAACAGGTTCGGTACGAGCATAATCATACCCTGCCGCTGTTCCAAAAATTTAAAGGGGCAGGCAGGCTGGATAACCGCAGTCTTGCCGTTCTTGAAAATTTATTGCAGCTCAGGTTAAAGATAGCTGAACAAAAAGACCGCCCGCTGTTCAAGGTGATATCCAATGATTCATTGCTGGCCATGGCATTTGAAAAACCGACGGCTGTCAGTCAGATGATCAAAATGAGGGTGTTAAGCCCCAGGCAGGCAGAAATGTATGGTGAGCCGTGCAAAGAGGCAATCAGGGCGGCAGCCGCACTTGCGCACAAAGATCTGCCGTCTTATCCGAGAACCCGTCGGTTTAAAAAAGACCCTGCTGTGCAAAGACGGGTTGACCAGCTTAAAAAAATGCGTGAGTCCTTGAGCAGTTCCATGGGAATGGAGCCTGGAATTGTTTTAAATAATGCATTGATTACCCAGATAGCAATTGAAAATCCGGATACGGCCGAGGCCCTTTTAAATATTGACACAATGAGAAGATGGCAGGTTGGCGCATTGGGCCAGGCCATCATGACCACCCTTGGTCACAGGTAAAGATAACGCTGGAGAACAAAAAAATGGAACTTGAATTTGTCAAAATGGAAGGGATCGGCAATGATTTTATCATCATTGATGACAGGGATCAGGCCATTGAAACTGGAATCTCTTACCCGGCGCTTGCGCGGCAGTTGTGTTCGCGACATTTTGGTATTGGTGCGGATGGGATTTTATTGATTTTGCCTTCCCAGGACCATGATTTTAAGCTCAGGATTTATAACTCTGACGGATCATCAGCCCAGATGTGCGGAAATGGCATAAGGTGTGTGGCCAGATATGTTTATGAAAATAAGATGATTACCAAAAAACAGATGCGGGTGGATACCCTGGCCGGAACTATGGTTCCTCAAGTTGTGACAGATGATGACAATCAGGTTCAATCTGTCCGGGTGGATATGGGGCAACCCATATTGATGTGCGATCAGATACCGTTTAAAAGCTTGAATAAAACAGCCATGGATGAACCTTTGACAGTGAAAGATCAGACATATTATGTCACCGTGGTTTCCATGGGAAATCCCCATGCCGTCATTTTTGTGGAGGATGTTGATCTGGTTGATGTAAAAGCAATCGGGTCAGCC
Organism: Pseudomonadota bacterium; assembly: GCA_043827005.1. Lineage (GTDB taxonomy): Bacteria > Desulfobacterota > Desulfobacteria > Desulfobacterales > Desulfobacteraceae > Desulfobacula. Next base: position 61,881 of record JBDRPM010000118.1, read on the forward strand.
ATTGAAACCCATGAACGGTTTGTCCAGAAAACAAATGTGGAATTTGTTCAGGTGGTAAATCCCAGTGAATTAAAAATGAAGGTATGGGAACGGGGCGCAGGCATTACCCTTGCCTGCGGTACCGGGGCCTGTGCGTCGCTGGTGGCAGCCAGCCTTACCGGCCGGGCAGGCGACCGGGCAGTAATCCATCTGGATGGAGGCGACCTGGATATCTTCTGGGATAAATCAGTTAACCATCTGTTCATGGAAGGACCGGCTTCACTGGTTTTTGTCGGCAAGGTAACGGTATAGTTTTCCTGCACTATTAATTTAACCCGAATATTTCACCTTGCAGGCGAACCGTTTTCACCTTATCTGCTGTGTTGCAGGCCGTTTGCGGTAGAATACTACAGCTGCACGCCCTGCGCCTTGCAGCTAAGGCAAAAACGATTCGTGAAATATTCGGGTTAACTGGCTGATAAAAAAGAGAAAATAACAATCCAGGGTGTGATGAGTGCAGCAATAAGCTCTTTGTGTTTATACAGCAGCATTTTGTTGAGAGGAAAAAAAAGAAGGCCACAAACAAGACCACTGGAAAAACCAAACACATGGGCCCAGATGTCGGTATTTTTTCCCTGACTGAACAGGGCGACAAGAACAGCGCCCGCAATAACCGGCATGAGCACATTTATGCGAAACGGTTTTTTGATGTATATCATCTGGTATGCAGCCAGAAGTCCTGCTGCTCCCATGATGGCAGTGGATGCCCCGATGGACAGATGGGCGGTCTGGTGAAAATGCGCATTGATCAGGTTGCCGAATGTTCCAACCACCAGGAGCATGAACGGACCTGTGCCATATCCGGACAGCGAGATGACCGGTGCGCAAAAGATCAGGACCCCGGCCAGATTTCCCAGAAGGTGGCCTGTATCAGCGTGCAAAAACAAGGCAGTAACAGCCCGGTATGTTTCCCCCTGCAGAACAAATAAAGATGATGAACCATACGCAAGAACCATCTGTTCATGGGCATGATAAAAGAATGCAGCTGCATGAATCAGGGTCAGAAGCATCATTATGAAAAAGGCTGGATAAGATTTGAACGAGGAGATCTCAAATTGGGCAATCTGCTGCCTGATGCGGAATAATGTATTCTCTTGATAATATAGATGAACCATTAAAAAGGCTTTTTCCCTGTCACAGGTGTTTACAATAATGGAAAATCGGGTGTCGATTTTTTCGATGCGGGTTTCAATATTCTGGGAAGTGAGGATTAAGGTGATCAGGTTGGCTTTTTGGGCAGACAGGTTGGTAAAAATTATTTCAAAAGTATCAGTCATACGTCAAAGAACCTTGATTTTTTTTCAATAGAATGGTTTTAATGGTGATGAATTCTAAATAATCCATTTTTTATCTATATATGAATACCAGGGGAAAATAAACATGCAAATCATACGGTTTGAAAGTGATGACAACAAAGTTTACACAGGGTGTCAATATGAAGACGGTCAGGCCAATATTATCCAGGGTGATATCTATGCGGACTTTAAGGTGTCCAGTGTCAGGAAAACTATAAAAAAACTGTTGACCCCGATTGCCCCCACCGTGATTTATGGAATCGGGTTGAATTACAGGCCCCATATCCAGGAGACCGGGTCCAAACCACCGGAATATCCCATTGTATTTATGAAAAACCCGGGCGCTGCCGCTGCCCACCTGGAAGATATTAAAATCCCGGCGTCTTGTAAGAAACCGCCCCAGGTGGATTATGAGGCAGAACTGGGGGTGGTGATTAAAAAAAGGATTAAGAACGCATCGGTTGAAAATGCGCTTGATGCTGTTCTGGGATATAGCTGTGTCAATGATGTGTCTGCCAGGACCTGGCAGATGACGGGTGGTGGAAAACAATGGGTAAAAGGCAAAAGTTTTGATACCTTCTGTCCGTTTGGCCCCTGGATCGTCACGCCGGATGAGATTAAAAATCCGGATGATCTCCAGGTTGAGTGCCTGTTAAATGGTGAGATCATGCAAACCGGCAATACACGGGAGATGATATTTTCTGTGGCCCGGATTATTTCTTTTTTATCAGAATCAGCCACATTGCTGCCGGGGACCCTGATATTGACCGGCACACCCAGCGGTGTCGGGTTTACCCGTCAGCCACCGGTCTTTCTGGCGCCTGGAGATGTGGTGGAAACCCGGATTGAAAAGATCGGCGTACTCAAGAACCTGGTGGCACCGGAAAAAGAGCAATAGGGTATATCTGATAAAGATTCAGAAACATCCATACAAAAACCGCCCGGAAAAAACCTGTTTTCCGGGCGGTTCTCGTATGGGTCTGGAAAGGTTGTGCAAGTTAAAATTCAGCGCACATTTTTGGGTTAAAAATTGTCACACCCTCGGCCTTGTCTCCAGCCGCTGTCGTTTGACCACATGCGGTGTTCTTTGCCAAATCTGCCACCTTTGCGACCAACCAGTTCCGGTGCGATTTTCTTGATTGCCAGTTGGAGATCGATTTTTTTGTCCACAAGCTCTTTGTTCAGTTCTATAATTTCATTGGAAAGCTGGATGAGTCTGGCTCTGTCCGGATTGGATGTTTCCATGAGCATTCTTATCTCCTGGGCTTTTGAAAGTTTTGCAGCCCTTGTCTTGTAGGTTTCATCAATAAATTTTTGGCGAATGGCAGACATCTGGTCTTTTTGCTCCTGGGTCAGGCTGTTGCCAAATCCCTGGCCATTATATTGCGGGCAGTCGTAACCGGATCTGTCTTTCATTTCCAGTCCTTTGCCGGATTCCAGGGCAAAAGCATTGCCCGTCAAAAGTGTTAAAACAAGTAAGGTGCTGATGATGGTCATAATTTTTTTCATGGTATTCTCCGTTATTAATGGGTTGTTTTTATTACGTTCAATAAACTTGCCTGTTAAATTCCTATAGAGCAAAGGGTGTGCCAGAAGTTTAATGTTTTTTAAACTCATTGAATTTACAAGGCAATATTTTTATTTGCCGATTTAAAGAAGCGAATGGATTAAACTGGGTGTTTACTTTTTACCCGGTATGCAGTATCCAGATGGATATATAGTATCCGTTTTTTTTGAAGGCCTTTTCTTCCGGAGCCTTCAAACAAGGGGGAAGACTGCAGTTGGCCTTGTTTTTGCTTATCTTTATATATGATTGAATCAATCATTAAAGGTCAGGGTAATCCTTCAAATTAAAAGAGTTGTGTGAAATGAAAAAAAATAAAATTCTGTTTGTTCCGCCTTTGCTGTTTGCAGGGATTCTACTGGTCCTGTTGCCGATATTTACGTTTATGACCATGGAACGGCTTGAGCGCCAGGATGAGTTTATCACCCAGAAAATGATCGAAAGGGGAATGGCCCTGATCCGAACCTTTGAGGCCGGGACAAGGACCGGTATGTTTACCATGCGGTGGGGGGCGGGCAGGATTCAGACAATGCTTCAGGAAACCGCATATCAGCCGGAAATTGAATACATCATGATCGTATCCAGGGATGGTAAAATTATGGCCCACTCAGATCCGGCCCAGGTGGGGCAGATATTTAAGGATATGCCCCAAATTGGATCTGAAGGGATTGAGAATTCAGCCGGCTACCATCGAATTGTTAAGCCTGCCAATGCCATTCCAATTTTTGAAGTCTATAAGCAGTTTGTACCGATCCAAAAAACATTCAAGCATAAAAACAGGCCCATGCGCCGCGGACAGGAATTGATTCTGGATAATGATATGGACCGGCCTGACAAAACAAATGATCCAGGCGACTGGAGTCGGCAATATATGGCAAATGGGGAAGAACCAGTCATTAAAATACCGGAACATTATATTTTTGCCGGGCTTTCCATGGAAAAAGGACAGGCACTGAGAAACCGGCTGTTAAGAGAAACCGTATTTCGGACCATTGTTCTTTTTTTACTGGGATGTGCCGGGATGCTTGCTTTGTTTGCCTTCCAGGCCTACCGGAGTACCAGGGCCTCATTGGTGAGTATGAAGGCGTTTTCTGACAATGTGATCCAGAATATGCCCACAGGTCTTGTGACCATTGACTTGAACCACGATATTACCTTTATGAATCACGCAGCCCGAAAGCTTTTCGGGCAATACCTGGCAAGACCTTATCCTGAGTGGATTGAGTTGATTAAACAGATAGAGTCATCCCGACCTGTCATTAATCAGGAGATCAACCTTGGAAAAGAGGGCAACAAAATGATCCGCCTTGAGGTGATTGCATCACCTGTTAAAGAAGGGGATGATCAAATTACAGGGTTTTTATTTTTATTTCGGGATTTAAGCCAGATCCGGGAATTGCAAAAACAGGTGGAGACCAACAATCGACTGGCCGCCATTGGGAAGCTGGCTGCCGGTGTTGCCCATGAAATCAGGAATCCGTTAAGCTCCATCAAGGGGTTCGCCACCTATTTTTCCAAACGGTACGCAGAAAATGAAACCGATCATCAGACCGCAGAAATTATGAAAGGAGAGGTAGAACGGATTAACCGGTCAATTACCCAGCTGCTGGAATTTGCAAAGCCCCTGTCCATTGAAAGAAAACAGGTGGATATCAAGGCCCTGATAGACCATTCTCTGCGCCTTGTCCAGCATGATCTTGAACAAAAAAAAATTCAAACACGACTGGAAATTCAAACGCAGCGAAAAATGATCACAACCGATCCTGACCGTATGAACCAGGTGTTTTTAAATTTGTATATCAATGCCATTGAAGCCTTGAGTGCAAACGGCTGTCTTGACATAATGGTAACGGACAGTGTCCGGGACAGCCAGATTAAAATCCAGGTGAAAGACAATGGCATCGGCATAGAGGAAGGGGCAATGGACCGTATTTTTGATCCCTATTACACCACCCGGTCCGCTGGAACAGGATTGGGCCTTGCCATTGTTCATACGATTATTGAAAATCTGGGCGGTCAGATTCATGTGGAGAGTCAAAAAGGCCAGGGCGCCTGTTTTACGATTCTTTTGCCAATGGTGTAATTTGATTGATAAACCATTTTTTTAAAAAAACAACACAAACAATAAAGTCCAAAAGGGAATTGTCCCAAAGGTAATGAAAAGATGAAAAAAATTCTGGTGGTTGATGATGACATGGCCCATGCCAATATGCTTAAAACCCTGATAACTGACTGGGGATATGGCGTGGATCTGGCTGATGACGGGACAAGCGGCGTAAAAAAAGTTGAAGATGCCTGCTTTGATATGGTTCTGATGGATATGAAGATGGTCCGGATGTCAGGCATGGAGGCACTGCAGCGCATCAAGCGGTATAATCCGTCTTTGCCTGTTATTATCATGACAGCATATTCATCTGTCCAGACAGCGGTTAAGGCCTTAAAAATCGGGGCATATGATTACCTGACCAAGCCATTGGATTTTGATAAGCTCAAATTGACCATTGACCGGGCATTTGAAACCATTTCATTAAAAACAGAGAACACGGATTTAAAAAATCGACTGGAGGAAAAAGGATTTAGTCATGAGTTGATCGGTGACAGCCCGGCCATGCTTGCGCTGCTGGATACCATCCAGATGGTGGCACCCACGGATGCCAGCGTTCTTGTGACCGGAGAATCCGGAACCGGCAAGGAGTTGATCGCTTCGGCCATCCATTATAATTCTCCCCGAAGACTCAAGCCGTTTGTCCGGATCAATTGTGCCGCCATCACGCCAACGCTCCTGGAATCCGAGTTGTTCGGCCATGACAAGGGAGCGTTTACCGGGGCAGACAAGAGAAGAAAAGGCAAATTTTTGCTGGCAGACCAGGGCAGTATCCTGTTGGATGAAATCGGGGAAATGGATCTGTCCATGCAGGCCAAACTGCTGCGGGTGATCCAGGAAAAAGAGATTACCCCTGTGGGAAGCGATGAGAACATTAAAACCGATGTTCGCGTGATTGCAGCCACCAATAAGGATTTAAAACAGATGGCCGAGCAGGGCAGTTTTCGTCAGGATCTGTATTACCGGCTGAATGTGGTCAGTGTGGAAATCCCGCCATTGCGCCGGCGAAGAGAAGATATCCCCAAGCTTGCGCTTCATTTTTTAACCCTGTTTTCTTTAAAGAATAAACGGGATATCAAAGGATTCTCGCCCAATGCCATGGATGCCATGATCCGGTATGACTGGAAAGGCAATGTCAGAGAGCTGAGCAATTGTGTAGAGCGGGCGGTTGTCCTGGCCCGGACCGATACCATCTGCAGCAGTGATCTGTCATTTATCAAAACAGAAAATATTGCCGAATCTGCGCTGGCAGATCTGTCGAACATACCATTGTCCATGATTGAAGAGCGCGCCATCTGTTCAACCCTTGAATCAACAGACGGCAATAAAAGTGAGGCTGCAAGACGGCTTGGCATTACCCGGAAAACATTGCTTAAAAAACTCAAACAATATGAAGGAAATATATCTGATGAACCATGATATTAAACTTGAACCCTGCCTGATCAAGGCCATCGACAGAATAGAGGATTATATTGTACAGACCACCGGGGTGAAACCGGAGCAAGAAGAGATTGCCCAAGCCCTGACCCGATTTTTTGTACTCAAGGAGATAGGCGAGTTTATTGTGATGTCACGCGAGGAAAAAAATAAAAATCAAAGCACTGATTAAAATCGTTCAATCAGTTTGTTGATTAAAAAGGTACTCTCTCTCATGGCCTGCTCGCTGAAGGGACCGAACCAGCGGGCAATAAGCTTGAACTTTTCAATGAACAGGTCTTTGTTGTTGTTCTCCAGCATGTCCAGGTGTCCGGTCATGGAGACGATAAACTCTTTTAACAGTTTTCTGCGTTCAGGTGTGGCAAAAATGATTTCAGAATACATGGCACCGTCCTGGGCAAACAATCGGCCCACCATCCCGGCCTCAAGCCGGTAAATGGGGCTTGAAAATTCCAGGGTTCTTTCCAGCCGGATGCTGCGTTCGTGCAGGAACTGACCAAAGCAGAAGGTTGCAAAATGACGCAGGGCCTGAACGATTTCCATGATCTGATCATGTTCCTGTGCGCTGGATTCAACAATGACGGCTCCCCACAGGTTGAATTGTTCCACCAGCCACCGGCTCTGATCGGCATCCCGGCCGGGTGTGATCACAACGATCTGTTTGTCTAAAGATCCGGTGGTGGGACCAAACAATGGATGAATTCCCAGCACCGGTCCCTTATGAGTGGCAAGCATTTTTTCCACAGGTGCCGCTTTGATACTGGTCAGGTCGGTTAAAAGTGCGTCAGCCGGTAAAAATTTAGATATTTTTTCAATGATTTCTTCTGTTCGTTCTATGGGGACTGAAATGATACACAGATTAATCCCCTGGCACAGCTCCTGAGCCCTGTTCCAGTCTTTGCTGCCAAAAACCCGGACGTCATAACCGGATTTTTTAAAAAGGGTAACAAAAAATTCGCCCATCTGACCAGTTCCGCCGACAATCAGAACTTTAGCGCCCGGCCGAATCCCTTTATGTTCCATCTGATCAGTCTGTTTGACCCGGGATTGTCTTAAAATTATCCGATACAGATCTTCCATGAAGTCTGGATCTAAATCGGCTTTTTGGGCCTGGCTTCTGAGTTTTGAAATCATGTCCTCTTCCCGTGCAGGATGATAGACCGGCATATGCAGCTTTTTTTTTAGCTGGACAACTTGTTCAACCTGGTCCTGACGCTGGGCAAGCAGGGAGAGAATCTGAGAATCGATTTGATCGATATTGGTTCTCAATGGGAGGATCTCTTTGTCAAATGTCAGATTTTCGATAGCCATGCTGCGCTCTCCTTTATGTTGGGACCTTTGGCCAGCGAAATTATCATTAAACCCCATCGATTTCAAGGAAAATTATGTTTTTATGAACTAATCATGCTTGTGAAAATGGATCGAATGGTTTATAAAAAAAGAAGGCGATATTTTGCAATGAACCGCAAGTTAAGAAAATGGATACTGCCATGAATACTGTTGAAGAAATTAATAAACGGGTAAAAGATCTTCCTGTCAAGTTGCAAGAGGTGCTTTTAAAGATTATTCTGTCCTGGCAGACCGGAAAAAAAAGGGACTATAAACGGTTCAGCACCCCCACGGAAATTGATATTCTTGTTGGTGACCGGGTGCTCCAGACAAATATGAAAAATATCAGTGCCAGTGGCGTTTTTATAAAAACACCTAAAATGATTGATGTTAAAAAAGATGTCAGGGTGGTTTTTTCATTGCCGGGTTCAGAAAGACCGTTTAAACTTGAAGGCGTTGTGGTTCGTTCGACTCCGGATGGCCTGGCGGTTGAGTTTAAAAAGGTGACATCCTATTTTAAGTGTATCCTTGATGAAGCCATCTGCCGCGAGTTTGCAAACAAGGCTGTTGAATATTCCAAATAAGTTTGTTCTTTTTTAGTTTTTTCCTCATAAGGGTGTTGTTTATTGCAATTAAAATTTGAGCTGAATGGTAAGGTATTATTTGGCTGTGGGTGTGTGTTTGCCTCAGCGTTTGCCTTTTACCTGGCTACTGTTGTGATTAAGTGGGCCAAAGTTGATGGTGTTCAAATCCCGCCCGCCTTTTTTGTTTTTGCACGGTTTTTACTCGGGTTTATAACCGTTGTCGTCTTGATGGCAGTGAGAAAAAAAGCCCTGCTGATCAAAAAAAAGCAATATTTGATTGGCCGGGCCGTTGCCAATCTGGTGGCAGTTTATTGTTTTTTCAAAGGGGTTGATCTGACCTCTGTGGCCCAGGCCAATATCTTAAATATGACCTATCCGTTGTTTATTGCTGTTTTTTCCTGGCTGTTTTTAAAGGAACAGCAAGACAGGGTTGCAATCGTTATTGTGATGATTGCCTTTGTGGGCGTCTGGCTGATACTGGCACCGGATCAGATGGGGTTTGAGATCAATTCCCTGTGGGGGCTTGCATCAGGTGTTTCTGCAGCGGTTGCTATCATATACCTGAATCTTTCACGCCAATACCATGATACCCAGACGACCTTGTTTTTTTTATTCGGGATCGGTTCTGTGGTGATTTTTGTTCTTTTTTTTAATCAACTCAATATCCCCCGGGCAGCAGATCTTAAATATCTTTTCTGGTGCTCTGGGTTCTCCATTGCCGGGCAATATCTGATAACCATTGGGTTTAAATATGTGACCGCTATCGAGGGCGGCATTATTTCGTCTACAAGGATTTTACTTGCAGCAGTGCTGGGTCCTTTCATCGCCATGGACCCGGCGTTGTCCTGGTCCGGATGGATCGGGGCGGTTCTTATTTTCTTCGGCAACATCTATCTTACCCTTCGAAAAGCCCGGCAATAGTCTTGCGGGTGGCAGGCTCAAAAATGGTTCAAAGGGTGGCTGGAAATTGACAAAAAAAATTTAACTGGCTCTTCAGTGGGCGATGTTTTTCCGCTTTCGCACAGGGGTGCGCTCAAACCCTGACTGGTGCAGAAATATGTTGGGATCATCATCCTCATTATTGGTGTAGTACATATCACCTCCAGGTGATTTCCAGCGGTATCGGTATGCATCCGTGTCTGTTTCAATCTCTTTGGTTTGGGGATTGACAAATTCCTCTTGCCCCGTCAGTGCCAGGAAATTATCGTTCATAATTTCGTTACGGTTGATGTTGCTTTTCTGCAAAATTTCCTGATCAATGCGGTTCATTTCCTTGAACACACTGGCAGCTTTTCGTGCAAGCTGATCCTGTCCTTGAAACTCTTTTATCAGCCAGTTTAAATTAAATTGGATGGAAAAACGAATGATATCCATCGTTGCTCGCCATTGGTTAAAATTTTGGGCCGGTGCTCTGAATGCAAGAGTACGTGTATTTTTCCAGATAACCGCCGCAGGCATATTTAAAACAGCGGAGAGAATGACTTCCCGATACATGATTTTGTCTTCCATATATTCAAAGACACCGCCAGCCACATCACTTTGATTGGACTGCATGTTGATAGAATTTAAGATCTGATTCATATGGGCCATTCCCTGGTCAAGGGCTTGTTTTTCTCCGGCAAGCCGTTGAAGCTTCAAGATCTTAAGTTTTTTTGCATTGGGATGCAGGTAAGTAAAAACCTGTGCTACAAAAGTTGGCGCATCCACAAATGGTTTTATTTCAGCACCTTGATAGCCCGTTCCTACCGGGAAAAACCCGCCGCCAATACCAGGGTGGGCATAGACAATATCCGGCAGAATTCTAAAGTAAATACTGCCCCTGGAATCACTTTTCAATGTCAGGTCACATTTTGATTCTGTGGCATTTAACGGCCCTCCGATTTCATGGGCCAACAATCGAAAAACCCCGCCTTCCATGGACCAACCCTTGGGTACCTTAATGGTGAAAGCGTGTTCTTTCGGCTCATTTTTTTTCTCAAAAACGATACCCAATGGCTGTGTTTCTTCAGCAAAAGATATAAACATGCAGGGTGGAATAAACAAAAGTATAATGGCCACACTAACAACAAACACATTTTTAATATTGATCATATTTGTTCCCTTCATAAACATATTTTTTTTTAATCTCCCTGGATGGCCTTGTCAATATTCAAAAAGACTTTGTTCCACATGTATTCTTGCCTTGCCAGGCATCTTGCGTTATTTTGAAGCGCCTTCCACAGGGCTTTGTCCCTTAACAGGAGATGAATGTCGCTGACCATCTTGTTCAAATCTTCCGATATGGCTGCATGCACCCTGTCTTTTAGTAACAGGCCTTCGGTTCCGGTCTGGGTTGTGACGATCGGAATGCCTCTGTACATGGCGTTGATGATTTTAACCTTTATCCCGCCCCCAAATCTAAGCGGTGCGACAAAAATTCTACACCTGGCATAATAAGGCGCCGGATCCGCCACAAAACCGGTCAGGACAATATCCTTTTTGCTCCGCACAAGGGTCTGCAGCTTTTTACCGGGGTTTTCACCCACAATGTAGAACCGTATCAGCGGGTTTTTCGCCTTCAGCCGATCCCAGGCATGTTTTATAAACCAGATGAGCCCATCTACGTTCGGTTCCCAGCTTAACGTTCCAATATAGAGCAGGGCCTTTTCTGTTCGGTCGAAGTCTAGGCCGGGCTGGTTGAGCAACCCTTCATCCCCCAAATGAAATGTTTCATAAAATTTTTCATGTTTGATCCCCAGCTTCATCAGATCTATTCTGTCATTGGGGGCTGCAAGGATGCAATGTGCCTTGTTTCCTGCAGCTTTTTCATATGTTTTTATCCTCTTTGACTCCAGAAAAATGCCCAGTTTTTTGACCGGGTGGCGTTCAAGACAAAAAAGCTTTTCCCATATCATGTATTCTGCGTTATGCGCATGCAGGATAATACGGCCAGAAAAATTTTCCGGTACATATTGGGACATGATGAGTGAATCTAGAAATATGATGTCATAATGAGTACAGATATTTTCAACATGTTTTTTAAAAGTTGCTGAATAATTTCTGTAAAGCAAAAGAGGGATGTTTTTGAGATAGCTTTTCAATAAATTACGGATGGTTCTGGGTCTGTTGAGGGTTTCTCCATAAAAATCTGTTATTCTGATTTTTGATAGGAGCGTGTCTTTTAGCCGGGATGAACCGTCTGAATAGAGCAGCGAGATAGCAAGATCGTAATTTTCTGAAAGGTATTCGACCAGCTTCCACCGTTTGATGGCACCGCCGCTGACAGGTGGATACGGCAGTTGATGCGTAAGGAAAAGAATTTTTTTCAAGGTAAAACAAGCCCCTGGAATTGGGTATTTTCGTTCATCAGGCATTGGGGTATGCCGAAGGTTGTCACCCGGCCATTTCGAAGCGCCACAATCCGGTCGCAGTATTTTAGAGCGCTCCTGCGGTGGGTTAAGAGCAAAAAGGCAGTTTTTATTTGCTTAAACACGACCGTTCCCCTTTAGCAGTGATACTATAATATCCTCCAGGTGCGTTCCAAATGCCGTCAAAGAAAAAATGTCGCCAGCCCTTCTTTGTCCAGCTATCCCCATGTTTGCGGCTCTGGCAGGATCCATGATAAGTTCTTTCATGGCACGGGCAAAGGCATCGGCCGTCGGGTCACAAAGGAAACCGGTTTTGGCGTCCAGGACCGTTTCTCTGGGCCCCCCCTGGTTAACGGCTATGACCGGCTTGCCTGAGGCCATGGCTTCGATAATCCCAATGCCGAAATGCTCGTTGGCGCTCGTGTATATTAGAGCATCACAGCTTTTTAATAGTCTGATGCGCTCATTATCCGAGATGGACGAAAGAAAGATCACCTGATCCTGCAGATTTAACCGGTTTGCATGCTCCTGCAGATGATGCAGGGTGCGCCTTTGTTCCGGAAGCCGCTCATCACAGGCACCAGCCATGATGAACCGCACCTTCTGAAATGTTTTCCTTGAAAGCATCCTGCGAAGGGCCTCCATTGCGTCCAGCGCCAGGGCCAGATTTTTTTCAGGAGTATACCGGTTGATGGACAGAAAACTCACGCCGGCTGAATCGGATAATTCCGGGAGCACTGGCGGGCTGTTTTCCTGAATCAAGAATTGCTGTAACTCAATGCCGGGATAAAGAACCTCAGGCCGCCCACTGCAAAGATGCGGAAACGAGCGCTGAAACGTGTCTGCCGTATACGCACTGTTTACCAGAATTCGGTGTGCAAACCGCATTCCAAAAGCCTCTAAGCCGTTTACGGGTAGCCTGTAAAGCCTATACAGCCCTTTTTTTTTCGGTGCGAGAAGAAAGTCCGGGTAATGGCAGTAAAACAAGAGTTTTGCCTTTGACACCAGACGGAAAAGAAAGACAGCGTGCGGTACCAGATCGCAGAAGATGATGTCATAGGACCCTGATGTCCGCTTCATAGCCCATGCTATCAAAGCCATACGGGCAATGGCGCATGGAACGCGAAAACGGTCAGCCAAACTGTGCGGGATAAAACCCCCCGCAATTTTTATTTCCAGCATGCTGTTTTTTGTTTTTTCCAGACAATGGGAGGGATCATACCGGGCAGTAAAAATAGTCACCTTGTGCCCTTTTTTCAGGAGTTCAACAGCCGCATCGACCACTAAACGTTCAGCACCTCCGATGCCCAGATCCGGATGTAAAAATGCAATTTTGAGGTTTTTCATTCTTTTTTTATCTTTAATCTTCCAAAGGATTGCCAATGGTTACCTGCTTGAAAAATGACTGCTATACTTTTCAATGCGCCTTCAATTTTGAAACTCAATTAAGTCCGACATTTTCACTCTGAAATTTTTTTACAGCACTTTCCACACATGAACCACAGGCTTTCCCTGGTTCACAAACAATTCCAGAACATACAAAAGCCCGCTGTTCCGGTCATATGCGGCAGCACCGATACGATAACGCCGCTGAACCCCTTCTCCGATCATTTCCAAATCAGTACCTGAAGGATTGAAGTACAGATGTTCATCGATATCAATTGCTGCGTAAGGCTGCGGCTGCCAGGGTTCCATCGTTCCTGCCGCAACCTTTGCCAGATCTGCGGGATCAAACAGGATCAGTTGCGCATCAAAACGGGTGGACCACCAGCCTCTGCTGGAAATGCAGTTTCCCAGAGAGTCATCACAGCATCCGTTGAAATCCTCCGTCGGACAGCTGGAACCGTCCGCATTCCGGCAGGTGGTGAAATCGGTAATATGTGTGTCCACGCAGGGAGAATCGGGACTGTCCGGATTCCTGAAACCGTACCAGTATTTGGTTCCGGTTGCCTTGGTTCCGGCAAACAGCAAAGCGGATTTTCCGGAAGGCGTGGTGATCCATGCTCCGCCCTCCCACTCATCCGGATGCTGATACCCATTCATGTTTCGGGTGATCTCTTCTGTGTTGTATGCGTTTTCGTAAAGCAGCAGCACTTTTTCCTGCAAGCGTGTACCTGAAGCCGGTGCAGCTCCGCCGCTGGTCCATGGACGGCAGGCAAAGAGGGCAGGACCCATGCCGCCCTGCCCGCCGTCTCTCATACGTCCTGTGGCAAGGTATCTTCCAGCGACATGGGGATCAGCCCAGGATGCCGGAATATCAAACATATATCCATTGACACTGTAAAGATTCTGATTCCCGATAAACCATCTTCCCTTAAAATCCGGTGTGGTCAGATTCGCATTGATCCATCCGTGTGATGCGGCATTTTCAGGCTGCAGATGCTGTCCCCAGCAGATATGGATTCTGGGCCCGGTATCCGGATGGTTGAGATACTGCATTCCGACTTTGGGGATTTCTTCCATATCGGTGAACTGCCCCTGCAATGCATTACGAAAAGGCTGGATAAAGACCGCTTCAGGCAGATTTTCCGGATTGGCATTAATGACCGGAACCGGAATGCTGACTTCCGCTATCTGGTTGCCGTCCGGCAGATCACCGTAAGACAGACGATCATGCCCCATCACAAACAATGATCCCGGATACGCATCGTTGCCGGACAGATCGCCGTCCGGATTAAAGCTCATAGCATTGCCGCCGTAGGCAAAGGTCAGGGGTCGTTCACCCTGCTCAGGCAGTCGGAATGCACCAAGATACTGAAAATCCGATGGCTGAACCAGACCCGGCTGTGGTGTATTGCGCAGCTCTGATATTTCCTGTAGGGCATAAACGCCCTCTGAAATTCCGATCCGCTGATCTGCGTTGACTTCCGCTGCCAATATTACTTTGCTTACGGATATTGCTGTACAAACCCTGAGAGCCAGAAGCTCATCTGTCAGCGTTACTTTGCCGTCTGCGCTGCCGTCAATATTTCCCAAATCAACCGTGGCTGTCACTGCGTTGAATGTCTGATCACTCCCATTTGTCGTTCCTTGGCTGTTTACGGCTGTAAGGCGGAAATGGTATGTGCTCCCTGCGCTGAGTCCGGAAAGGTTCGCACTTACGGAAACACTGCCTGTATCTGAACCGGCACTGGCTGTTGACGTATTGGTTCCATAAACAGTAGTCAGCCCATACTCGAAGTGATAATTGGTAGCTGCCCCGTTCGGATTGACCGTACCGTTCAGCGTTGCGTTTTCCAGACTAACGGAACTTGCAGCACCGGTCGTTACCGTTGGTTTTGAAATTAAAGGAGATATGCCTTTCCATGCGTTGTAAAAAGAATTAAGCAGCGGCACAAACTCGGCAGTGGCTTTCTGCTGACCTGTAGAATTGGGATGGCTGTCTGAACTCGGATAATAAAGAAAATTGCCTGAATTTGGGCTTGTAACATGCTCAACATTTCCGTTTACAATGCAATGGTGATTGTCAGGATGAGTCATAATATTGAAATAATCAAACACAGCGACATTTTTATACGCATAGCCGGAAAGCCAGTTATTGACCAGCCAGTTGTTGAATGCACGCGCATTTGCCGCACGCTGTGCTGACGTCTGCTCATCCGATGGATATTCACTTTCCATCAGCGGGGGAGCGGTGATGATTACAAACAATTTATCCTGCCGTGTCGCAAAATAGGTGAGGATATTGTTGTACACTGCTTTAAAATTGCTCACCGTAAATTGATCATTTGGCACTGATCCGGGCAGGTCATTGGGATTTCCAAACAGATTGGAATTGGGAAAGCAGGATTTGAACATGATGATCTGATTTTCGCCGACCGGCGCAGATGGCAGACGTGGCCATGAGCCGTATTCCTGAACATTCTGTTCTGTCTCATTATACAGATTGTTCAGTATGCTGCTGCTATTGGATCCTGTAAACCATTCAGGCCAGTTCGGTGTATCCGTCCGATCTCCCACACCATTGGGTCCCCAGCCGTAATTGGTAGCACTGACATAGTATCTGTTGTTCATCAGTGCGGTTCCTAAACCGCCGGAAGGGCTGTCAGGATTGACGTTAGCCAGCCAGTGGCCGCCGGTCGAATGGTGAATAAAAATGAGTTTCACCGCTGAAGACGGCGGGTTTGCGTTTTGCGCAACAGCATCGCAGTTTACCAGAAGCAATACCAAAAACGCAGCAAAAAATACTGCCAAATATTTTATCTGTTTCATAGTATCAGACCTTTGATTAGCCCCATCGTATGACGTTTGCAACGATGGGGCTAACTTTTAAATCCATTATTTGCCTTAGGGCCCATTCAAAAATAAATTTTCATTGATCCAACCCAAAATCTTTTCTATTTTTAGCCTTTTGCAGAAATAAAAATTTAAAAATTTTACAATCATAAGGCATTCATAATTGATGGAAAGCTGCTGCCATAGTATACTTCACTTGTTTAATCACCACAAAAAAAATAACAAAACCATGGGAGCTTCTTTACGAGAAAAATATCACAGATTCGCTTTGAGGTACAAGAGGTTCTTTTCCCCTTTATTAAAAAAGAGATCAAAGAGCCAACATGAAAAAATCCCTTAAAATTGAGATGACCCGGATGGATGATCCCTTTTCTTGACAAATGTCAGGGGGGCACGTATTTAAAGAAAGAAAAGCAGACTATTTCCAAGGAGATATGCCATGTCCGATCATACCCCGCGATTACTGGATGCCATGGATGCATTTGAAGATGGTATTTATATCGTCAGTGATGACTATATTGTTGAATACATGAACAAATTCATGAAGGATCTGTTTGGAGATGGTGTCGGTAAAAAATGCCATACGGTTTTAAATCGATCAGAGACACCTTGTCCATGGTGTAAATATGACGAAATTTTTCAGAGAAATGAGACCCATTACAACCGGGTCCACATTGAATCTGTGGATAAGATATTTAACCTGTCCGAGCTTCCCGTGGAGAATCAGGATGGGACCAGATCCAAGCTTTCCATATACCGGGATATTACGCACAGCGTTCAGCAGGAAAAAAGATTTGCATCTTCCAAGGAAAGCTATCAAAGATTGTTCAACCATGTGGGGTGCGGTGTCTTTATCAGCAGTAAAGAGGGCCGTTTTCTGGATGTTAATCCGGCCATGCTGGATATGCTGGGGTATAAGAACAAGGATGAGTTTTTGTCTCTTGATCTGGCAAAAGATGTCTATCTGACACCCGAGGACCGTCGTAAATATACAAAAATTATCGAAAAAAAAGGCAAGGTGGTGGATTATGAAGTAAAATGGCGACGTCGGGATGGTCATATTCTTCATATTTTGCTCACCAGCAATGTCCGGTATGATATTCGAAATAATATCCTGGGGTATGAGGGGATTGTGGTGGATCAGACCCGGAGGAAGAGACAGGAAAGTCAGATTAAAGAAGCCCATGACTTTTTAGATAAGATTATCTCCTGTTCCCCCAATGCCATTATGGCCATGGATATGAAAGGAAAGATCAAGCTTTGGAATCAGAGTTCTGAAGACATCTTCGGCCTTTCGGCCAGTCAGGTGGTTGGAAAAATGGATATTCAGCAGATTTTCTCCAAAAAAAGTGCGCTTACGGTCATGGATATGATGCGGGATAAAAAATATGGGGGTAAGGGTCGTCTCAATTCTTACTCGCTTGATTTTATCCGGCAGGATGGAGAGGTGGTGGAAGGCAATCTTTCTGCTGCCATTTTATATGATGATGAGGGCAATGAACTGGCTGCAGTTGCCATTTTCGCAGATTTAAAAGAGCGGCTCCAGGCCGAAAGGGAACTGGCAGATGCCAGGCAGCACCTGCTGCAGTCTGAAAAACTGGCAGCCATGGGGCGATTGACCTCGCAACTGGCCCATGAGCTGAACAACCCGTTGTTTGGTATCATGAATACGCTGGAGTTGATGAAAACCGAAATTTCACCCCAGAATAAACGCCGCAAACTTCTGGACATGTCTTTGTCGGAAATCATGCGGCTGGCGGATATGCTCAAAAAAATGCTCTCCTTTTCAAAACCGGACCAGGCACAGCGGCTTGCCATTGATATTAATGTGGTGATTGATGAACTCATGCTGTTATATGAGAAACGATTCAGGGAAAACAGTATTAAGGTGGAACTGAACCTGGTTGAAAATCCCGGCATGATCATGGCATCCAGAGATCAGTTGCGTCAGGTGTTTATCAATATGTTTTCCAATTCCATGTATGCCATGCCCGATGGCGGGACGTTGAATATCGCCACAAGAGTGAGCAATAAAACTCTATATATTGTTCTTGAGGATTCCGGCACCGGTATTAAACCGGAACACCTGAAAAAAGTATTTGATTCTTTTTTTACAACTAAAACCGAAAGTGTTCAGGGCGTCGGGTTGGGGATGTCGGTCTGTTACGGGTTTGTCAAGGAACATGGTGGCGATATCACGGTTGAGTCTGAAGAGGGTAAATGGACTCGTTTCACCATTACCCTTCCGATCAATGGAAAACAAGCATCGTAAAAACAACAATATTGAATTTTCTGATTTGCAAGTCTTTTGTAAATGATGTGTACATTTGCAAAATAGCCTGTAAGGCAGGTTTTAAAAATTCAATCACTTCATATCCAGCGTAAAATATAAAATCTTTATAAAATATCAGGATAAAGTAGTGCAGCACTTATCCTGTAATTATTTTTATTATAGGTATTATAGTTTATAAATAATCCTTGACATTCAGTATTTTATAAAATAACTATAATAACTAAAACAAATCGTCATAAAAGGAGGTGCCATGGAAGACACGTTGACTGTATTTACGGCAAGCAAATACTGCAATGTATCGTCAAAGACCATCATTAACTGGGTGGAGGCAGGGCATATCAAAGCCTATCGCACAGTTGGCGGACATCGCAGGATTAAAAAATCCGATCTTGAAGTCTTTATGAGAATTCAAGGGATTCCCATTCCTGAAGAAAAAGAGGAAGCTGGCAGAAAAAAAATCCTGGTGGTGGATGACGATATGATCATTGTTGAATCCATTGTGCAGGCCCTGGAAGAGGATGAATTCAATTATGAGGTCATTTCTGCCTCAGATGGATTTGAAGCCGGACTCCAGGTCAACCATTTTAATCCTGATCTTGTGATCCTTGATATCATGATGCCGGATATCAAAGGGTATGAAGTCTGCAAAAAGATTAAATCCCACAAAAAAACAGAGCATACCAAAATAATTGTTCTATCTGCCTATCTGGATGACGACAAATTTGCTCAGATGAAAGCAAACGGTGCAGATGTCTGTTTTTCAAAGCCCTTGCCTCTGCTTCAACTCAAAGATGAAGTGGCCAAATTGCTTGGATTAAAATAACAAGGAGGCAGATCATGAATTTAAAAGAGTCTTTAGAGAAAAAAAGATTTGTTGTGACTTCCGAAGTGCAGGTTCCCCTGGGAGATGAAGAGCCTGAAGCTTTGATTGAAAGCCTGGGAAAGGTAAAGGGTCGGCTGGATGGTGTGTCAGTTGCTGAAATTGAGTTTGAGGGGGTGGTAACAGATACCATTAAAAGCTGTGACCTTTTAAAACAGCACAATTTTAATGCCATTTATCAGACCACCACACGGGACAAAAACCGGTATCAGCTGCAAAAAGATCTGACCCTGGCCCATGAAACCGGTGTTGAAAACCTTCTGGTATTTACTGAAGACTATCGCATTGCCGGTGATACACTCCAGGAAGACATGTTTTTTCATGTGGATTCAGGAAAACTGGCTTCGGTTATGGATCATTTAAGGCAGGGGATTACCATTGAAGGCAAGGAGCTGGACAGCAAGATTGATTTCATGCTGGGGTCCGGTGTCCAGACGCCCTGGGGCAAAAATATGCCCAAAAAGGGGATGGAGGAGATGGAAGACATGATGAATGTGGGGGCAGGTTACTTTTTGACCACACCCATATTTGATGTGGACCAGTTTGCCAGGTTCATGCGCCAGGTTGAACCTTTCAAAGTTCCGGTAATCGCAGAGGTCATGATTTTAAGGACTGGCGGAATGGGCAGATTTTTAAATCGTCATTTTAAATCCGGCCTTGTACCTGAATGGGTGATCCAGAAATTGATGCAGGCACCGAACAAACAAAAGGCAAGCCTGGAGCTGTTTTCCAATACGGTTAACAGCTTGAAAGATATCTGTCAGGGGGTTCATATTATCACCATTGGTGGTGCCGACAACCTGGTGCCGTATCTGAATGCAGCCAAATTAAGATAGGGGGGACGCTGCCATGGCAGAAGCAATGAAGATTGACGATCTTGATATTGAATTAAAAGAAGACGTCCTGTCAAAGGTACCGGATGCAAACTTTGATCTGTGTCTGACCTGCGGGACCTGCACGGGTGGGTGTGCCGCATCCGAACTGATGGATATGGATCCTCGAAAGCTCATACGGATGTTGAATCTGGGTATGGATGACCAGGTGTTAAAATCAGACTGGAAATGGGTGTGTTCCATGTGTGCCCGGTGTGTGGCCGCCTGTCCCATGAAAATCAATATACCGGCGCTGATTTTTAACCTGCGTGCCAGTGTACCCCGGGAAAAACGGCCCAAGGGGATTTTGGGGTCCTGTGACCAGCATATCCGGACCGGCAGTGCCATGGGTGCTCAAAAGGATGATTTTGAATTTACGGTTCTGGATGTGGCAGAAGAGATCAGAGAGGAACATCCCGGATTTGAAGACCTGGAGGTGAGCGTGGACCGGGTGGGTGCTGCCATGGTACTTAACCAGAATTCCAGAGAACCTGTGACCGAGCCCGAAGAGATGGGGCCGTTATGGAAAATTCTTCATAAAGTCGGTGCTGACTGGACTTACCCGTCTGTGATGTGGGCTGGAGAAAACTACTGCATGTTCATGGCAGATCTGGAAGGGTGGAAATATATTATAGAGGAGTTTGTCCACCATGTGGACAATAATTTGAAAAGCCCCCTGGTGGTCAACACCGAATGAGGGCACTCCTATTTTGCAATCCTGGAAGGATTGCGCAGATTTAAAATACCCCATAAGTTTGAACTGACCACGATTATTGAATTGTATGCCCAGTGGATCAGGGAAGGCAAGTTACAGGTCAATTCTGACTGGAACAAGCAGATTGGTGCCAAATTCACGGTGCAGGACCCATGTAATATCGGCAGAAAGAGCGGTTCCAACAAAATCGTGGATGATCTGCGGTTTGTGATCAAAACGGTTGTGGGAGAAGAAAATTTTATCGATACCGTTCCCAACCGGGACAATAATTATTGTTGTGGTGGCGGTGGCGGAGCGCTTCAGGCCGGGTTCCCGGATGTCAGGCGGGCCTATGGCAAAACAAAGTTTGATCAGATTATGGCAACCGGCGCCACTTATGTGATTGCGCCCTGCCATAACTGCCACGGGCAGATTGAAGATATTGGTCATCATTATGGTGCAGATTATCATGTGGTTCATTTATGGACAATCATCGCCCTTGCCATGGGCATGTTAAATGAAACTGAAAGAATCTACCTTGGGCCGGATCTGGCTGAAGTGGGATTATAGATAAGGAGGAATCCAATATGGCCAAAAACGGTAAAGGGTCAGTCATGGTGGTTGGTGCCGGTATTGCAGGCATTCAGGCATCCCTGGATCTTGCGGATTCAGGATATCTGGTATACCTTGTGGATAAAGACACTGCCATCGGCGGAACAATGGCCCAACTGGATAAAACCTTTCCCACCAATGATTGTTCCATGTGCATAATTTCGCCCAAGCTGGTGGAAGCAGGTCGTCATCTGAATATTGAGTTGATGACCATGACCCAGGTGGAAGAGGTTACGGGTGAAGAGGGCGATTTCACGATTACACTCAGGCAGGAACCCCGGTTTATCGATCTGGATAAATGTACAGCATGCGGTGAATGCGCCAAGGTGTGTCCGGTGGATCTGCCCAGTCAGTTTGATGAAAATCTTCGGGACAGAAAAGCTGCATTTAAGTTGTATCCCCAGGCCATGCCGTCAGGATTTGCCATTGAAAAAAAAGACAAGGCGCCTTGCCGGTTAACCTGTCCGGCTGGTCTTAATGTCCAGGGCTATGTTCAGATGGTCAAACAAGGCAAATACAAAGAATCCCTTGAAATCATCATGGAGCAGTTGCCCCTGCCTGGTGTTCTGGGCCGGGTGTGTCCCCATGAATGTGAAAATGCCTGTCGCCGGTCCCAGGTGGATGAGCCCATTGCCATCAGGAATTTAAAGCGCCTGGCTGCGGATTCTTTTGATCCCAGGCAAATTAAAATAGACTGTGCACCCAAAATCGGCAAACGGGTGGCCATCATCGGTTCAGGGCCGGCAGGTCTGTCTGCCGGATACCATCTGGCAAAAAAAGGGGTGGATGCCACCATATTTGAAGCGTTGCCAAAAGCCGGCGGTATGCTCAGGGTCGGGATTCCGGATCACCGGCTTCCGCCTGAAGTGTTGGATGCAGACATTGAAGTGGTCACCAACCTTGGTGTTGAGTTAAAGCTTAATACCGTACTTGGTAAAGATATTACAATTGATGGATTGCTGTCTGACGGGTATGATGCGGTGTTTTTGGGTCTTGGGGCCCACAAAGGGATCCCTCTGGGTATTCCCGGAGAAAAGCTCGCCGGTGTTCGCCAGGGGGTGGATTTTTTAAGAGAATTGAACCTGACCGGTACCACGGCTGTGAAAAAAAAGGTCGGCATTATCGGCGGCGGCAATGTGGCCATTGATGTGGCAAGAGCAGCTGTCAGACTGGGTGCCCAAGAGGTGACCATTCTGTACCGCAGGACCCGCAAAGAGATGCCGGCCTGGGAAGAAGAGATCTGTGCAGCAGAGGATGAAGGCACAAAAATTATGTATCTTGCCGCACCTCAGCAGGTGATCGAAGAAAACGGCAGGGTAAAGGCCCTGCGTGTGATTAAAATGGAACTGGGAGAGCCGGATGCTTCGGGCAGAAGGCGACCCATTCCCATCCCGGATTCTGAATATGATATTCAAATTGATCAACTGATCCCTGCCATTGGTCAACGTCCGGATCTGTCCGGTCTTGAAAAGGCATCTGGCATAAAAATAAGCAAATGGGATACCACCCAGGTGCATCCGGTTACCCTTGAAACCGATATGCCAGGAGTGTTTGCCGGCGGTGATGTACAGACCGGGCCCGGTGTTGCCATTGCTGCCATTGCAGCGGGTATGGAAGCTGCAGAATCCATTTTTCGGTATTTGACTGGAGCGGATATGGCGGCAGGCCGTGAGATTTCAGTGGTTGAGAATCCTGAATTCCGGCCGGTTCTTGAAGACATGGCCATTGAAAACCGATACAAGATGCCCGAACTTGCCGTGGCCAAACGGGCGGGTAATTTTGATGAAGTGGAGTTGGGATATGGTCAGGAAGAGGGCCGGAAAGAAGCGGCCCGGTGCCTGAACTGCGGATATTGTTCTGAGTGTCTGCAATGTGTGGATGCGTGCCTGGCCGAGGCTGTGGATCACTCCATGCAGGGCAGAACCCATACCATCAATGTGGGGGCTGTTATTCTGGCGCCCGGGTTTACACCTTTTGAACCCACCATGATGACCCCCTATTGTTATGGTCACAGCCCCAATGTATTGACCAGCGTGGAGTTTGAACGGGTGTTGTCCGCATCCGGCCCCTACGCAGGTCACCTGGTAAGACCTTCTGATCATGTGGAACCTAAAAAAATCGCCTGGCTGCAGTGCGTGGGATCACGGGATATCAATAAAGGCGACCACTCCTATTGTTCCGGTGTCTGCTGCATGTATGCCAATAAACAGGCCATCATTGCCAAGGAACACAGTACCGAAGATCTGGACTGCACCATCTTTTTCATGGACATGAGAACCCATGGCAAAGAATTTGATAAATATAATATGCGGGCTGAAGATGATAATGGGGTCAGATTTGTTCGATCCAGGATTCATTCGGTCTTTCCGGAACCCGGGGATCGATACAGGATTGTCTATGCGACCGAAGCCGGGAACACTGTGGAAGAGATGTTTGATATGGTGGTCTTGTCTGTGGGATTGTCTCCGAACAAGGATGCCAGACTGCTGGCCGAAAAGATCGGGGTCGACCTTAATGAGCACGGGTTTGCCAAAACCAGTAATCTGTCGCCGGTTCATACCAGCCGTAAAGGGGTTTATGTGTGCGGGGCTTTTCAAGAACCCAAGGATATTCCCTCTTCAGTCATGGAAGCATCGGCCGCAGCCGTAACAGCCACAACAGCCATGCCCGAGGCCCGATGGTCCATGACCCGGACAAAGGATCTGCCCCCGGAAAATGATGTTGCAGGCCAGGAGCCCAGGATCGGGGTATGGGTCTGCAATTGCGGCATCAATATCGGCGGGGTTGCAGATGTTCCGGCGGTGCGGGATTATGCTGCCACCTTACCCTGTGTGGTGCATGTGGAGGATAAATTGTTCACCTGTTCCCAGGATTCCCAGGATCACATGAAAGAGGTGATCAAAGAGTATCAATTAAACCGGATCGTAGTGGCAGCCTGTTCGCCCCGGACCCATGAGCCCTTGTTCCAGGAAACCATCCGGGATGCCGGACTGAACAAGTACTTGTTTGAAATGGCCAATATCCGGGACCAGAATACCTGGGTCCATATGAAAGATCCGGACAGGGCCACCCAAAAAGCCAAAGATCTGGTTCGCATGGCTGTGGCAAAAGCCACCTTTGTGGAACCCTTGCACCAGGTCAGCCTGCCCATTAAAAAATCACTGGTGGTGGTGGGTGGCGGTGCTGCCGGCATGGAAGCTGCTCTGGCTGCAGCCCAACAGGGTGTTCAGGTCCATCTGGTTGAAAAAACAAGTGTTCTGGGCGGTATTGCACGACAATTGAATGCCACCTGGAGAGGAGAACCGATTCAGGCGTATCTGGATACGCTCATTGAAAATGTTCAGTCCAGTGATGCCATATCTGTTTATCTGGATTCCCAGATTACGGCCACCACCGGTTCCATGGGAAATTTTGTCACCCGGGTTGCCGGCAATAATGGTGAGAATCCGATATCCATTGAACACGGGGCAGCCATTCTGGCCACAGGCGGTCAGGAATTTAAGCCGGATGAATATCTGTATGGCAAGGAAGCAGGCGTGTTGACCCATCTGGATATGGATGCAGCGTTACGGGAAGACAGTCCTGTGATTCAAAAAGCAAAAGCCATTGTGTTTGTCCAGTGCGTGGGTTCCAGAAATGCGGAAAATCCGTATTGTTCCAAGGTTTGCTGCACCCATAGCCTGAAAAGCGCCATTGCTTTGAAAAAGATGGATCGACGCAAACGGGTCTATGTGGTGTACCGGGATATCCGTTCCTATGGGTTCAGGGAAGACATTTATAAAGAGGCCCGAAAACTGGGCGTGCTGTTTATCCGGTATGATCTGGAAAGGATGCCCAAACTTCGCAAAAACAGCAGCAATGAACTGGAATTTATTGTGTTTGATCACGTTCTCCAGATGGAGATGAAAATTAATCCAGACCTGGTGGTACTGGCAACGGGGATACAACCGGCAGATAACAAAGCCTTGTTTGAAAAATTCAAGGTACCGGTGAATGCTGAAGGATTTCTTGTGGAAGCCCATGCCAAACTGCGGCCGGTGGACTTTGCATCGGACGGGTTGTTTGTGGCAGGTCTGGCCCACTATCCCAAGCCGCTGGAAGAGAGTATTGCCCAGGCTAAAGCCGCCGTTTCCCGGGCCATGAGAATTTTGAGCCGGGATTCGCTCATGGTGGGCGGTATTGTGGCAGAGGTGACCAAAGAAAAATGTGCGGTTTGTCTGACCTGTGTCCGAACTTGCCCCTATGACATTCCCTATATCCATGAAGACGGGTATGCAGTCATTGATCCGTCAGAATGCCATGGTTGCGGGGCTTGTGTGGGAGAGTGTCCGGGCAAGGCCATAAAGTTGAACCATTTTACAGACCAGCAGATTATAGCCAAGACCGATGCGCTGTTTGAAGAGGCATCATAAATGATAACCCGCAAATTTTTCAGGAAAGATGGAGGTTGATCATGACCCAGGAATTTGAGCCCAGGATCATTGCGTTTTGCTGTCAGTATTGAGCGTATGCAGCCGGGGACCTGGCAGGTTCCATGAGATTGTCGTATTCTGCAAACATTAAAATCATTCAGTTGCCCTGCACAGGCAGGGTGGATATTATTCATCTGCTCAATGCCTTTGAAGACGGAGCAGATGGTGTTTATGTGGCAGGGTGTCTTGAGGGTGAATGTCATTATATTGCCGGAAATCTCAAGGCCAGACGAAAGGTTGAGTATGTTCAGAGAACATTAACGGAACTGGGGATTGAGCCCGAACGGATCCAGATGTATAATCTGAGTTCTGCCCAGGGGGCACGGTTTGCTGAAATTGCCAATGAAATGGCAGAAAAAATAGCCGTGTTAGGACCAACCCCCATCAAAAATAACAAATAGAGGTGAAACATGATAGTTGCGGATCGTAAATCTCTTGAAGAGATCATGGCGATGGTGGAAAACAATACAAAGATTCTCATCCTCGGGTGTAAAGGGTGCGTTACCGTCTGTAATGCCGGGGGGCAAAAAGAAGTTGAAATACTGGCAACCACCATGAAAATTGCCCGGAAAAAAGAGGGCAGACAGATCCAGATCGACACCCGGGTGCTTGAACGCCAGTGCGATAGAGAATATGTGGCCCAGGTCAGCGAAACAGTCAATGATTATGAAGCCGTGCTGTCCATGGCCTGTGGCGTGGGGCCCCAGTTCTTATCTGAAATGTATAAAGACCAGATTTTTTATCCAGCCGTAAACACCACTTTTTTTGGCGGAGCCACGGAACATGGGGTGTGGGAAGAACGATGTGCCGGGTGCGGCACCTGTGCCATTCATAAATTTGGCGGACTCTGCCCTGTGGCCCGGTGTGCCAAAAGCCTTCTCCATGGCCCTTGCGGTGGATCATCCAAAGGGATCTGCGAGGTCAATAAAGATACCGAGTGTATTTGGGACGCCATTGTCAGAAAAAAAATGGCAGCAGGACAGCTTGAGGATCTGCTGGGTGTAAAACCTGCTAAAAACTGGAAAACAGCCAGGGATGGCGGCCCAAGAAAGAGCATCAGAGAAGAACTGGTCCAGGGAAATATATAAAAAGGAGAGAACCCACATGAGTGAGCTTAAATCAGGCAGTAATCTTGAAAAAGTTCTGAAAGCAGGCCATTTCGCATTTACAGGGGAATGCGGTCCTCCTAAGGGCGCCAATGTAGAACATTTAAAAGAAAAATTTAAATACCTTAAAGGGAATGTGGATGCAGTCAACATGACCGACAACCAGACTGCGGTTGTCCGCATGTCATCCATTGCAGGATCAGCCCTGATGATTCAAGAAGGTCTGGAGCCCAATTTTCAGATGGTCTGCCGGGACAGAAACCGTCTGGCCATGATGAGTGATATTCTTGGCGCCCATGCGCTGGGCATCCGGAACATGCTGTGTCTTTCCGGCGATCACCAGAGTTTTGGCAATCACCCGGAAGCCAGGAATGTTCATGATATTGATTCCATGCAGCTGATTGATATGGTGAGAAAAATGCGGGATGAAGGCAAGTTTTTAAATGGCGAGGATATTGATGTGCCGCCCAGAATGTTTATCGGTGCTGCCTGTAATCCTTTTGCTGACCCTTATGAATATCGGGTTTATCGACTTGCCAGCAAGATCGAGGCTGGTGCTGATTTTATCCAGACCCAGTGTATTTTTAATATGGATAAATTCAGGGACTTTATGAAAAAAGTGGTGGACATGGGCCTGGATAAAAAATGTTATATCCTGGCCGGTGTGACCCCCATGAAAAATGCAGGCATGGCCAATTTCATGTCAAAATTTGTGCCCGGTATGGATATTCCTGATGAGCTGATCAAACGCCTTAAGGGTGTTGATAAAAAAGATCAGGCAGAAGAAGGGATCAAATTTGCCCTGGAACAGGTGGAAGAGTTTAAACAGATGGAAGGGGTAGCTGGTGTTCACATGATGGCCATTGAATGGGAACACATGGTTCCGGAGATTGCTCAGCGGGCAAAGATGCTTCCAAGACCGGTTGTTTGATTCTGATCGTTTTAAAAGGGTATTTTTCAGCATAAAATCTGGGATGCCCTTTTTAAACAGGCTGTTTGTTGTTTGTTTAACCTGACTGGTATGATTGTTCTCCCATATGAAAAATAAAAAAACACGATTCATATACAGGTATTTGCGGTTATCCCTCTTGACATTGTTTGTCGATACAAGTAGATATCTGTATGAATTTGTTTACCAATTAAAAAGAAAAGGACACTTGTATTTTGACCCTGAACAAAACAGATATCATTGAAAAAATCAGTGAGGCAGATATTCTGAAACCCGCCCAGGCAAAAGAGACCATTGAAACACTTCTGGAAATTATCAAGTCAACCCTGACCGCTGGACAAGAAGTTATGATTACCGGTTTTGGTAAATTTCAAATCAATGATAAAACAGCACGAAAGGGAAGAAATCCAGCAACTGGAGATGAGATGATCCTTGATAAACGCCGGGTGGTTACATTCAAATGTTCCGGTAAATTAAGAGATGCAATGAACGGGACAGGTGATTGAAACCCTGGTCTGTCTACCTTTTAAAATGTTGTGATCATTCTTTGTACTGCGGGGTAACAACCGATATCGATAATCGGTTGTTAAAACATGCCCGGGGGGTAGCTTCAAAATACACCCGATCAAGACTTCCGGTTCAATTGGTGGCCGCTTGTAAGGGCCTTAGCAAACAGGCGGCGTTTAAGCTTGAATACCGGATCAAACAGCTTCCTGCTGAGCAAAAAATTACAACCCTGACCAATGTTGAATTGTAATGCAGTGGCTGTTATCATTCCATATGACCAGCTCAGTTCCCAGGCATTATCCGGTGTGATTGAAGAATTTGTGACCCGGGACGGCACTGATTATGGACTGGTGGAAGTGCCTTTGGAAACCAAAATGGCCCAGATGATGCGCCAGCTTAAAAATAAAAAGATCGTCATTGTTTTTGATCCAACCTCTCAAACCTGTAATCTCCTGTCAAACGATGACCCTGCTGTAAAAAAACTGATCGGCAATACCCCTTTAAAATAGGTGTCAATAGTCTGTTTTGAATGAATCCTTGTGTTTATTGGCCAGTCAGTGTATTTTCATAAGGTGTGAGTGTAATAGCACTTTTTGATCACTGTTTTTTTATATTCAATGGCCTTCTTATTTTTCTACCTTGAAATGTATCTAATCATTCAGTGATTTAAGATAGAATTAATTTTAAAAAGGAGAAAAAATGGATCCTGATCAGTTCCGTGAAATCCGCGTAAAAATCAGTCAATTGTGTGATAATATCATCACGCTTGCAGAAAATAATGATGCCCAGACTTCAAAAAATAAATTAAGCCAGGCAAATGTCCTCTTAGACGGTCTGACCCCACAGGCTGAAGGAGAGATTCAGCAAAGGTCTGTTAAAAACCTTGGACTCAAATGTAATGCCTTATCTGCCATGATTGATAAAATCAAAGTCACAAAAAAAGCTGCGCCAGATTCAAATATTGACTGGAATGAAGCATACTTATCATCATTGCCAGGTAATTATCTTTCAAAAGTTTTTGCAAATATGGGATCAGATAAAACCTGCAGGGTTTGTTTCAGTACAGCAGGAAGTGGTATCAAAGCCAGTTATCAGATTGATTTTGGCGATGGCAAATGTCCGGCTTTCAGTGGCTCCAGTCATAAAGAGCTTAAAAGAACACTGTTGCAGAGCTCCCAAAAAGTATCACAGCCCTTTTCTCTTTCCACCATTGAGTCAATCATTAATAAAAAAGTATAAATGGTTTATCAATAGTCTTTGTTTCGAGTCTTTTTACAAATCAAAAAGGTTCCCGGATTTTATCTGAGAACCTTTTTGATCCTGGTATAATCATATCAATCTTATTTTATATGCACATAGGCCACAAGATTGACCTCTTCAAGCCAGTCTCCGCTGTCTAACAGTTTGATATCAACCTTGTAAAAATCAGAGTTCGGGATTTTGACCGATTTAATCCCAATGGTGTTCACATTGCCATCAATATCAAGCCAGTGGTAATCTTTTTCTCCGGCATATTTGATGACATCTTCATGATACAGGGTAAAGGATATGGTTGCGGCCGGAGACCTTCCAAAAGCGGTGATATCTTCCACTGTTGCCTGATAATAGGTAAATCCTTTTCCGTCCCATCGCTGACTGTTCATGCTCTGCTGACCGCGTTCCCATTCGCTTCCCCGGATTACCCCTTGATTGAGCGAAAAAGATGAGGGCGACGGTTGTTGCGGAACCCTGACGGTCACCATTTTCCCTGGTTTTACATCAATAAATTCTGTTAACTGGTAGCTGCTGTGGCTGTTTGATAAAAGTCCTTCAGTCAGGTGCTGGTCCCATTTTTTATCCGGTGCCATGGTTTTCATCGCATACTCGGGCACGAACGGAAATACAGCATTATCCACCGGCGTGTAGCTGATCAGCTGGATATCTGCCCAGCTGTCGAGCTGCTGTATCTTTCGAAGTTTGATGGTGGCCGTTATATTCCTTGAATTGACGCATTTAGGGGCTGACGATGACACAGAGGCCTGTCCTTCATTTTCTGCGCTGTATGACATATCAAAACAATTGGCGTCTGCCGGCCCCTCCGGGGTGTAAATATTTTTGTTTTTATCGATAAGCCCGAAATTGTCTTTTTTAAACACAGACAGGGCTGCATTTCCCATCAAATCATCCACCTGGGTACTGGAATTCAATTGGGTTGAGGCAAAGGCATAGAGTGTCTTTGCCAAAGACTCGGGTTTAAAGCTGTCTTTTTTATACGCACCATTCTGAAAGCTGCCCGTGGCGATTCCAACCACATCTTTCACTAAATTGAAAAAGGCCTTAATCACTGCACCATTTTCCTGCCAGAATGTTTGTTCGTCATGTTCGGTCATCAGAACGTTCAACAGCAGATTGTCATACGTTTTAAGCTTATCATAATCCATCACAAAGATGGGGACTTTGGGATAGGTGGTTGCGCCGGCATTGTGGACCGGATCTCCGCCCTTGTTTCCCGGGGGGCGCATGCCAAAGTTGTGGGCCCGGTCTTCATTGTCTATCAGGGGAAAGGGCATGGAGCGGCTGATGACCTGATCCGGGCCGAGTGCGATCTGATCCTGCCCGAGCGGTTCGGTTAAAACCGATGTGGTCAACAGGGTAAATTCTCCGAAATGCTCATCTGAATCATCATCTCCGGTTTCTGCCTGGTCAGAAATGGTTATTCTGGCGAGTTCTGCTATGTATGTCCATTTTATTGGTGCTGCATTTCGTGCAGCCACCACCACCTCATTGCGTAAATTGTCCCCGGCATGAAGTCCTGAGCCGGTGAGCCATCCCCGGGTGGTAAACAGCTCAAGAGAGGTGACCCGTGGATCGATGGGGTTGTTGGTGACCACTGTGTGATAGCTGCCAGGCGGCGGTTTTTCAACATCCATTAAAAGGGAACCCGTGTATCCTTGTGCCGGCATATCCCAGCTATCGTATCGGACCTGTTTTTGTTTTGAACAAATCGAGGTTCCATTGAGTGTCAGACTGTTGCACACGGTTGTCTGTCCGTATTCCCTGGTAAAAACCTGTTCATAAATCCATGCATTCTGGTTTTTCACCACATTGATAGCACCGGGGTTATCTGGGGTATTGTTTAGCTGGCCGGTCTGGGATGACAGCCGTTCTGCATTGGCAATAAAAAAAGAAAGCGCTGGTGATCCTTGTGCATTTTGAGTGTTGGAAAGTTCCAATACCGGTGTTTCAATAACACTGAATGCCATGCCGCTCTGCTGCACAGAGGGAAGCGTTACGATTGAATAGGGTACGGCTGAACCATTGATGTTAAATTGGTCATTAAATACCGCTTTGTATGCCACCACATGGTCAACATAAAAGGTGCCTTTCACATCGGCATGATCTTTGAGCAGGGCCGGGGTTGAAGCAATAAAGCCGGACTCGCCGATCTCCCCTTTTGACCCGTTGCTGCTGTTTTTGGCAATGCCTGTCACCTGGAGGCGGAACTGCAATTTACCGTTTGCCGGCAGATGGGCTTTATCCACCCAGAAATAAAAATCTGAAGGAACCGGTGCGGCTGTCGCTATTGCCGCATCATTGACAATCCATGGGGCATAAGACCCTGATACGCTTTTTTGAAATTGGGTTGTATTCTGGGATGGGAGTTGAAATTTAGCAGTATTGAGTGTGGGGTTTAAAGCGGCAATACTCTTTTTTTGCTGCAGTTGATAAGAATAGGTTTCCGCATCAATCCGGGGGCTGACAGAAACTCCGGGAAACGTTCTGGCCACATTGATATGAATCTTGTAAAGACCGATTTCCGGGATATCAATGAGATGTTTGACTTCCAGAACTCCCTTTGGCAGTGAAAAAGAGGTTGTTGGCGTGACGGTCAGCTTTCCCCCATTTTGATGTTCAATGGATTGTCTGAGCCCATTTTGTCTGGCAAGGGCTGCGCTCTTGTTTTTGGGTTTGGCAACCACGGCAGGCTTGCCATATGCTGGTTCAGCAGGCAATTTGGCCATTTCAACAGCTTTGAAACCCTGCTGCATTTTCATTACAGGCCCTTTGTTGTGCAAAATGGCATATTCCTGGAGTGCTTTTTCGCGATTTGCCAGATGACCGGGGGTGGTCAGTACATTTTTCCCCTGGCGGCTCCAGTTGTAATGAGACGTAAAATCCGGGCTCCACACCGGGGGACCAAATCCTGCCCCCATGGCATTGGACTCATTATACTGGCGGACAGATTCTGTGGCATATCGCTTGAATGCTTCTTTGGCAAATTTGATGGCATTTTCCTGGAGCGCCTTCTCCCGGTTGGCCAGGTGTGCTGGTGTGGTGGTCAGATTATTACCCTGAATACACCAGTTATAGTGATCATCAAAACTGCTGTTCCAGGCCGGACCGGTAAACCCGGCGCTTAAGGTGATATTCTGTTCATTCTGCCGGACAGATTCGGCAGCATATCGTTTGCAGGCTTCCAGATTAACAGCAGAGGCTGTTTGTAAAAACAGAATCAGCGGCACGATCAGGATGAGTAGTAAATAAAAGAATTGCGTTGCAAATTTGTTGTGATGGGTTGTTGACTGCATTATCTCCTCCCTATAATCATTTGATTACCTATCTGTTTATCATTGTTGAGGTAATGGGTTCAAGTGGTCTGCTTTTTTTATGGTTCCTGTTGATAAATACAGTGCAATCCGCCGCCGTTTCGGTTCAGGCTGATCGGGTTGACAGATCTGATATCCCGGTTTGGAAAATAGTGTTTCATCAGTTGTTTGATAAAATCATCTTTTTGCTTTATTGAAAGGGGTTTTCCCGGAGTCCAGTATTCCGGAAGCAGAACCAGCCCATTGGTAATCAGAAAATTCAGGTAGCTGGCAGCGGCGACATCATGCCGGACATCTCCGGTATGGGATGTTATGGTTTGTATTTCAAGATCCGGCAAAGGGACCTTAATAATTGTGAATGACTGTCCATCCTGGTCGGTTGCATTGATCAGGATTTGATAATTTTCCGTCATCCGTTCATTGTTGATCCGGTTGATTGGGTGAGTGTCTTGTGTCCATGCCAGCAATAGTGTTGATGCATTGACAAACCGGACAAATTCATCCACATGTCCGCCAGTTCCCCGGCCCCAGTAGTTTCCTGTAATCTGTTGAATCCCATGCGGGTCCTGGGCCAGGCCTTGATTCAGCCAGATGGCTTTTTTCTGGCCTAGCGTACGCAATATCTCTTGTTCAATGTCTGCTTTAGCCATGTCTGGATTGCGCCGCAAGATCAGGGAAGACAGAAGAATGGTGCCCTTGCCGTTAACCTCAAAAGCACCGCCTTCAAGAATGACCTTTGAACGGATCTGTATAAGATGGTTCTGTTTGGCAATGGTTTGATCAATGCGGCCAAGATCTTTTGCTTTTTCAGATTTGTTGTTTAAGCCTGTATTCTGATAATTGCTGAATTCAAAATCAGCAATGGCTGTCTGCTTTTGGCTATTGATTAAAAAAAATGGGCCAGAATCCCGGAACCAGAAATCAGCCGGTTGAAGAATCTTTACCGTCACCCGGGACGGGTCAACGTCCAGCATGGAAAAATAGACGGGCTGCTCGACAAAAAGATCAGGGTCTTCGACCACCAGATTGATATGAACATAAGGGCTTAAAATCCGGATCAGGTGTTGAAGCAAAGGTTCATGAATCAGCCCTTCATCATGGGTGCGGAACCCCATCCATAAAGACTTGTGGGGTTCCCATTCCGCAGGATAAGAAAAGCCGGTTTCAGCATTTGCCCCTTCAAGGCGTATCACCAGGCAGAGCAAAATCACACACGCCAGGATTAACAAAAAAGGCCGGGGCAAGACGCTAGGGCCCTCTGCCAGGATCAAATCCTTTGGTTTGAATGGGTTTACCGATGGCCGGTCCGTTAACAATCGGTTTTCCCGGTAACTGGACCTGTTTTTTGGCCATGCCATCGGGCAGGGTGGCGGTATTGGCGCCGGCATATTTTTTCAGATGGGTGTTTCTGAGTTCATTTCCCTGGATGGCGGTTTCATTGGGCACTTTCATGCACCAGTTATAATGTCCGGTATACTCATTGCTCCATACCGGTGGAACAATATTGGAAAGCTTGTGTTTTACAGCAAAATCATACTGATCAATGGCCTGGTTGGCATAAGCATCACAAAACTGGGCTTTGTTTTCCAGCACGGCATCAATTTTTTTCTGATTCATTTTCACCTGGGATGCATCCAGCAGTTTCCCGTTTTGCCCGTCCCATAAGAATGGAAGTTTGAACCGGCCGTTGATAATGACTTTTCCCGATTGAATTAAAAAGGTCATGACATATTCGGATTGAAACGGTTTTTCCGGCAGCACCAGGATGGTTTGAGTGGTGCCCGAAGGTATTTGACTTAAGGCATTGGGTTTATATCCTGCATCAATGGCCTGCTGATCTGCATCATACAGGAACGCACCGGAATAAACCGCATCGGTCACGGTTGGGGCCACTCGGTAATGCAGGGAGAGAACCATTTCGTTGCCCTTGATGGTCACAAGATCGCATCCGTCAATACTGCCGACCATGCCCCCAGCCACCTGGCCCGTGTTAGACAGGTTCTGGTTGATCGGTACAAACTGTGTGTATTTTTCAAGCTGGATGGGACGGGGTATGGAGATCGGGGTGGCTGCAACCCCGCCCCCCTGTTTAATGGCTGGGTTTACCATAGGACCGCTTGCCAAAGCCAGGCCGGACAACCCTGAAAGAATCACTGTGAGCAACAGTACATGAACTGACTTGATCAAAAAGCAAAGCATGTTTTTCATGATTTGTCTCCTAAGAGATACAGGTTAATCCTGATTGTGAAAAGAGTTAAAATTTCAGCAAAACTTTAAAAATATTACACAATCACTTTTTTTTGACAAGCCATAACAGCCTTTATAGTGATTTTATTCTGCCCATTGAATGATACTGTTGGCATAATCAATGGTATAGTTGAATCGCTGCAGGAAATCCTGGCCCAAAAGTCCCTGATATCCTTTGGCCAGTCCTTTTTCCTCTACAACCATTATTTTTTTGGATTTGATTGTTTTCGGGCCGACTTTTATAGAATCAACAGTCACAAGTTTGGTTCGCAAAATTCCACCACCGACCACACCTATGGCACTGCTTGTACCCTCTGTGATACTTAGTTCCTGCGCGACAAATTGATTTACAGTCGTTATCGATGCACCAGTATCCAACAGCAGGGTTGTTGAAATCTTTTTGCCTGAATA
The DNA here is from genome assembly GCA_043827005.1 of Pseudomonadota bacterium. Lineage (GTDB taxonomy): Bacteria > Desulfobacterota > Desulfobacteria > Desulfobacterales > Desulfobacteraceae > Desulfobacula. The sequence goes on from JBDRPM010000118.1 coordinate 97,445, forward strand.
TTGGATTGTCACCGGGACAAGGATTCTGTTGCGGGATATAATGACAGGGGTTTTTAAGGCTTGTTTTCTTTTTTCCTGTTCAATTAGGTATTGTTCTCGTTTTTGTGCCTCTTCCTGCTGTTTATATCGTTGAAGATCCTCACGGGTTTTCCGGTTTAATCGTTCAATCTCCTGTTGTTCTTTTTGAATCAGTTCGTTTTTTTGCTGTTCATCAAGATGCTCATATCGTTCCTTGTGAACTTTGATTTTTTTATTTTCTGTGGAATGGATCACAGATTCATCGTCTGTATAGGTTTTTACCCCGTTTTCATCAATGTATTCATAGAATTCAGAATTTGATACAGATGGCTGGAGCACCATGAAAAACAGCATCATAAGAAGAACAGTCGTCCCAATCTGTAGAAACCGGGAAAAGCCAATTAAGGGAATATTCATTTTCATAAAATTTACTCTATAATTGTTTTCAAACTTTTGCAATTGTGTGAAATGCCGGGCCTTTAAAATCTGCATTGAGGGAGAAAAATCATAGTCAACGCTATTTCAAAACAGGTGTCGGCTAATTCTTATATCCAATTGTGTTGCCATTAACTTTATTGAAACGGTTTAAATAAGCAAATTTTGGGTACAACTTTTTTTCAGCTCATTTTTTTTAAATTTGGGATTTATATGTCGCTGTCCATTCTGGTAATCAAAATGACTTTGTATCTTATTTGAAAGAGGGATTTGAGCGCTGAAAGAATGATTTGTTGCTTGAATTTCAATAAGTCACTTAAACGATTTTAAGTGCAAAGTGAGGATAAAAAAGGATAATGTCAGGGTATGAGAATGTTTTTGATCCAAATAAGATAAATGTTTGGTTAGAATTTTTATTATGCTTTAGTATGTAATAAGTTTAATATTGCGTTTTCAGGCTGGGAATACTTAGTCTCCAATA
>JBDRPM010000119.1:0-2613 GCA_043827005.1 Pseudomonadota bacterium
CGCCCAAAAAATTGTTGCAGGAAAAACTGCATAAAGCCATTGAAATTGCCCATCAAAAAATAAGGGCAAAAGACCATGAGTAATATCGGGAAAAAAGAACGGGAAACCCAGAACCGTGTGGTCGTATTGTTTCAAAAAGAATTAAAATACCGCTACCTTGGGAATTGGGAAGACCGGGAAGAAAACAGCAACATTGAACCGGACATCTTAAGCGCTTATCTTTTCGGCAAAGGATACAGTCCCGACCTGATCAGCAAAGCATTGTATGAATTTGGCAAAGCCGCCAATGATCAAAGCAAATCGCTGTATGATGTAAACAAGGATGTGTATTCGCAACTTCGCTATGGTGTCACGGTTCAGCCCGACATCGGGCAGAACAAAGAAACGGTCTGGCTCATTGACTGGCAACACCCCCTGGAAAACGATTTTGCCATTGCCGAAGAAGTGACCATCAAAGGGATTCACAAAAAAAGGCCGGATATTGTTTTGTATGTCAATGGCATTGCATTGGGTGTACTGGAACTCAAACGCAGCACAGTGTCCATTTCTGAAGGCATCCGGCAAAACCTGGACAATCAGAAACATATCTTTATCAAGCCGTTTTTCAGCACCATTCAATATGTCATGGCAGGCAATGATATTGAAGGGCTTACCCATGCCGCCATTGATACAAAAGAAAAATACTTTTTAAAATGGAAAGAGGTCAGTTGCGAATTTAATAAAGACCATCCCTATTTGCTGGAACTGACCCGGCCGATTCGTGACAGAGCTGCCAAATACGATTATCTGCTGGATAAAAATGTGGTGGAGGTGCTGCATAAGGAACGGTTTTTAGAATTGGTACACGATTTTATTGTCTATGACCGGGGGCAAAAGAAATTGTGCCGGCCCAATCAATATTTTGGCATTAAAGCGGCACAGGATTTTATAAAGCGAAAAGAGGGCGGTATCATCTGGCACACACAGGGCAGTGGCAAGAGTCTGACCATGGTGTGGCTCACCAAATGGTTGCGCGAATACAATCCCCGCGCCAGGGTGCTGATTGTCACGGACCGGGAAGAGCTGGATGAACAGATAGAAAAAGTTTACAAAGGGATTCAGGAAAACATATACCGCACCCGGAGCGGAAAAGATCTGCTCAACAAACTCAATGACCATTCACCCGTGCTGATGTGTTCGCTTATCCACAAATTTGGCGGCAAAGAAGACGTGGATGAAAAAGATATGGATGCCTATGTGCAGGAGTTGCGCAGCAACATCCCGTCAGACTTTAAAGCCAAAGGCGATCTGTATGTATTTGTGGATGAATGTCACAGAACACAGACAGGCAAGCTGCATGTGGCCATGAAACAATTTATACCGGATGCGCTGTTTATCGGGTTTACCGGAACCCCGTTATTAAAATCTGACAAACAAACCAGTCGGCAAGTTTTTGGGCGATACATCCATACCTACAAATTTGATGAAGCTGTAAATGACAAGGTGGTATTGGATTTACGTTATGAAGCCCGTGACATTGAGCAGAAGATCACATCACAGGACAAGATTGACGAATGGTTTGAACTCAAAACCCGTGGGCTTACTGATTTTGCCAAAGCAGAGCTGAAACAAAAATGGGGCACACTGAAAAAAGTGTTTAGTTCCAAATCACGACTGGAAAAAATTGTTCTTGACGTGATGCTGGACATGGAAAAAAAAGAACGCCTGCAAAACGGTAATGGCAATGCCATACTGGTTTCAGACAGTATATACAATGCCTGCCGGTATTATGAACTGTTTCAAAATGCCGGTTTGAAAAACGCCGCCATTATCACCTCCTTTGTTCCCACCCATGCAGACATTAAAGGAGAAGAAAGCGGCGAAGGGTACACAGAAAAATTACAGCGGTTTGAGATTTATCAAAAAATGCTGGCAACCTATTTTAATGAAGCTTCGGAAACAGCCGTAAAAAAGGTTGAACAATTTGAAAAAGAGGTCAAGAAAAAATTTGTAGAAGAACCGGCTCAAATGAAACTGCTGATTGTTGTCAACAAACTGCTCACAGGGTTTGATGCACCATCAGCCACTTTTCTGTACATAGATAAAAAGCTTAAAGATCACGGACTGTTCCAGGCGGTTTGTCGTGTGAACCGGTTGGATGGTGATGATAAGGAATACGGTTACATCATTGATTACATGGATTTGTTCAAAAGCCTGGAAATCGTTTTCAAAGATTATACTTCCGAAGTGTTTGAAGGGTATGAAAAAGCAGATATTGACGGCCTTTTAAAAGACCGCGTGCAAAAAGGCAGGGAACGATTAGAGGATGCATTGGAATCCATCAAGGCATTATGCGAAGCAGTTGAGCCACCCAAAGACACCCTGGCGCATATCCATTACTTTTGTGGCAAAAACACGGGCAATCCAGATGAACTCAAAGATACCGAACCCAGACGGGTTTCCCTTTATAAACTCACCATCGCACTTATCCGGGCTTATGCCAACATTGCCGATGACATGCAGGCAGCCGGATATACTGACAAAGAAACACAGCAAATCAAAAACGACATCAAACATTTTGAAAATCTGCGCAAAGAAATACAACTGGCCAGTGGGGATTACATTGACTTAATA
>JBDRPM010000120.1:0-8152 GCA_043827005.1 Pseudomonadota bacterium
GTAGGTTTGTGAGTCCACTTCTATCTGGGGTAGATACCGGTTGTGGATCATATCGGTTTTTCTGACTTTCCTACAGTTTTTGGTAATGCCGATTTTTGATTGAAGGTCCAGTTCCCTGGGGATTCGATTTTCAAACGCAGCCTGGGAAATAAAGGTCATGCTGGTTTCATGGCGTGCATGACCAAAGGCTCCGAACATGGGGCGGTAGTGTACAGGCTGTGGTGAAGGAATGGAGGCATTGGGGTCCCCCATGGGGGCTGAGGCAATCATGCCGCCTTTGATGACAAGGGATGGTTTCACCCCGAAAAAGGCAGGTTTCCACAGGACAAGGTCGGCCAGTTTGCCCACTTCAATGGATCCGACCTCATGGCTGATGCCATGGGTAATGGCCGGATTGATCGTGTATTTGGATATATACCGCATCACCCTGAAATTATCATTCTGACTGCTATCTTCAGGCAACGCTCCCCGCTGGACTTTCATCTTGTGCGCGGTCTGCCAGGTTCGGATGATGACTTCCCCCACACGGCCCATGGCCTGGGAGTCTGAGGCGATCATGGAAAATGCGCCCATGTCGTGTAAAATGTCTTCTGCGGCAATGGTTTCTCTCCGGATACGGGATTCTGCAAATGCCACATCTTCGGCAATGTTGGGGTCCAGATGATGACAGACCATGAGCATGTCCAGGTGTTCATCCACAGTGTTGATGGTGTATGGTCTTGTGGGGTTTGTGGAGGATGGCAGGATGTTTTTTTTGCCGCAGGCCACAATGATATCCGGTGCATGGCCGCCCCCGGCTCCTTCGGTATGATAGGTGTGGATGGTCCGGTCTTTGAACGCAGCCATGGTGTTTTCCACAAACCCGGATTCATTCAGGGTATCTGTATGGATGGCCACCTGGACGTCATGGATATCAGCCACGCACAGGCAATTATCAATGGCTGCCGGTGTGGTTCCCCAGTCTTCATGAAGTTTAAGACCCATGGCACCAGCCTCAAGCTGCTCATCTAATGCAGTGGCCTGGCTGGCATTGCCTTTGCCCATAAAACCAAGATTCATGGGAAACGCATCAGCTGCCTGAAGCATTCGGTGGATATTCCAGACACCGGGGGTGCAGGTGGTGGCATTGGTGCCGGTGGCAGGGCCTGTTCCGCCCCCAAGCATGGTGGTGATGCCTGAGGCTAAGGCTTCTTCAATCTGCTGAGGACAGATGAAATGGATGTGGCTGTCAATGCCGCCGGCGGTGACGATTTGTCCTTCTCCGGCAATGGCTTCGGTACCCGGGCCGATAATAATATCAACCCCTTCCTGGACATCCGGGTTCCCGGCTTTCCCGATCCCGGAAATCCGGCCGTTTTTAATGCCGATATCGGCTTTGACAATTCCCCAGAAATCAATGATCAGGGCATTGGTGATCACAACATCGGCTGTGACTGAACAGGATCGCTGACTTTGACCCATGCCGTCCCGGATCACCTTGCCACCGCCAAATTTGACTTCATCACCATAGACGGTATGATCTTTTTCAACCTCTATCCACAGTTCAGTATCTGCCAGGCAAATCCTGTCGCCTGTGGTGGGACCGAACATCTCGCAATAGGCTTTTCGATTGATGGTTGCCATATGTTATTCCTCCAGAACGCCCATGATTTTTGAGTTAAATCCAAACACTCTTCGTTTACCGGCATAGGCCACAAGTTCCACTTTGCGGGAAAGCCCTGGTTCAAACCGAACGGCTGTGCCTGCCGGGATATTGAGCCTGAACCCTTTGGTGGGTTTTCGTTTAAATGATAACGCCTCATTGGTTTCATAAAAATGGTAGTGAGACCCCACCTGGATGGGCCGGTCGCCTTTATTGGCCACCGATATGGTTATGGTTTTTCTGCCCTCATTGATGGTGATGTCTTCGTCTTTTGTTATGATTTGTCCGGGTATCATGCCAACTCCTTGTTGGTTTATGGTTTGTTTTGTCTGGTCGCCGCCACATTGAAGTAGTGCCTGAGCGAAAACCTGTGTTTGGATGAAAACTTGCCCATATGCGAGGCGCAAGCAAAGTTGAAACCGGAGTGTACTGAAGTACATGAGGACGTCAACTTTGTGCAGCAACGCGGCAGATGGGTGAGTTTTTATCCAAACACTAAGTGATCGGGTTATGAACGGTCACCAATTTTGTCCCGTCCGGGAATGTGGCTTCCACCTGAATTTCAGGAATCATGACAGCAATGCCGTCCATGACGTCTTCCTGGGTGAGCAGGGTTCGTCCGTAATCCATGAGCTGGGTAACGGTTTTGCCTTCCCTTGCACCTTCCATGATGGCGGCACTGATATAGGCAATGGCTTCAGGATAATTGAGCTGCAATCCTTTTGCTTTTCTTCGCTCTGCAAGAAGGCCGGCAGTGAAGATCAACAGCTTGTCTTTTTCTCTGGGTGTCAATTCCATTGGTTACGTTTCCTTTTATTCGTTATTGTTATATTTTTTAAATATCATGGTTCAGGTGGCCCAGATCCTGGGAATACATGCCGGCCGGTTCAACATCACTGGCCGGATGGTCTTCCAGAGGGAAATAAAATAGGCTTTGGCCGCTTCCGGGTCATGGCCCAGGTATCTGGCAATCATAAGCTCATTGATCCGGGTGACGCCTTTAAGGCCTGAATCTGTATTGGCTTGGTCCGGGTCACAAAAGGGAGGGTTGCCCATATCAAATATAATGTCCGGGGCGATGCCTGCGACCACAAATACAGCAGAAACCGGAAAATCCTGCAGTCCGGGTTTGCAGTGGCGCAGGATGATCGAGTCCATATCATTGTCAACACAGAGCTGATCAATATACAGCGGGGTTCCATTTTTATAGACAGATAATTTACTTTTCAGGGCTCCGGTATCAAAACTCATCCGGCTTGCCGGTCTGCCCAGGCAGAGGATTTCCCAGCCCATAAAAACGGCATCATCACTCAGATCCACTTTTGTGCAGATATCGGCTTTTGCACCGGGAAACAAGATGGTCTCCTGGGGAAACCATTCCAGAACACTGGTTGGCTGCACATGAAAATATTGCTGTTGATATGCGGTTAACCCTTGTGACCGGTAAAATTTAGCAGCGCCGGGTGTGGTGATCAGGGCATGGGCATCTGCCTGGACCTCAATGTTCAAATCAATGGTGTCACCGCCCACGATCCCTCCGGGGGGATGAAGCAGGTAAAGATGACAGACATTGTCTTCTGGGTAAAAGGGGCGCTGAAATGTCAGCGGGCCTTTTCGGGAACACTCTCCCAATACTGATTTTCCAAATCGATTTTTAAACTCAAGATCAACCTTGGCCTGCCAGCCGGTTTTATTGTCTGAAAAAGGGTCTGTTTTGGAAAGCGTGTTCATGGTTATACCGTTAAATATTGTTTGACAATAGTATCATCAAGCTCAGTCATGTTGCCGTTTGCAACATCGGTTCCCCGCTCCAGAATGGTAAATCGTTTTCCATAGGTTCTGGCGAACGGCAGTTTCTGTTCCACCAGCAGAACGGTCATGCCCATGTCATCAATTAAACGCTGGATAATGTCGCCGATCTCCCGGACAATATTGGGCTGGATTCCTTCGGTGGGTTCATCCAGGATCAACAGTTCGGGTTCTAAAACCAGGGCCCGGCCAATGGCCAGCTGCTGCTGTTGTCCGCCGGAAAGATCTCCTCCTCTTCTTTGGCCCATCTCCCTTAAAACCGGGAAGAGTTCAAACACCAGGTCAGGCACCTGTTTTTGTTTTTTGCGACCCGTGGTCAATCCGATTTCAAGATTTTCCTGAACCGTGAGCAGCGGAAAGATCTGCCTGCCCTGGGGCACATATCCGATTCCCATGGCTGCCCGTGCTTCGGGTGTTTTTTTGGGCAGGGGAGTGTTATCAAAGGTCATGGTTCCCGAAGAGGGGTTCAAAAGGCCCATCAGGCATTTGAGCAGGGTGGTTTTCCCCACGCCGTTTCTGCCCATCAGGCAGGTGCATTCTCCCTGTCTTACCGTTAGATTCAGATCGCGCAGGGTGTGACTTTCCCCATAATAAAAATTTAAGTTTTCAATTGTCAGCATATATCAGGCTCCCAGATAAACTTCAATCACCTTTGGATCATTTTGGATCTGATCCATCGACCCTTCGGCCAGAACGCTTCCCTGGTGAAGGACAGTTACTTTTCTGGCAATGGATCGGACAAAATCCATATCATGTTCCACCACAACCACGGAACGGTCTTTGGCAAGGGAGGTCAACAGCTCAGCGGTTTTGTCCATTTCCTGGTGGGTCATTCCGGCAACAGGCTCATCCACTAAAAGCAGCATGGGGTTTTGCATCAGGAGCATACCGATTTCAAGCCATTGTTTCTGGCCGTGTGAAAGGATGCCGGCTTTTGAAGTCCAAAGCTCACTCAGGCCGATCAGTTCCAGGGTCTTGTCAATATAGTCTTTTTGTTCCCCGGTCAATTTTGCGAACAGGGTGGTCAGCACCCGCTTGTCCTGCGCCATGGCCAGCTCAAGATTTTCATATACAGTATGGTTTTCAAAGACTGTTGGTTTTTGAAATTTCCGGCCAATACCGGCTTCGGCAATCTGCGGTTCGGTCAGTTTTAACAGGTTGATGTCTTGGCCGAACCAGGCCCTGCCGCAATCGGGTCTGGTTTTCCCGGTGATGATATCCATCATGGTGGTTTTTCCAGCCCCGTTGGGGCCAATGATGCATCGAAGTTCCCCGGCATCCACATAAAGATTCAACTCATTTATGGCCTTGAAGCCGTCAAATGAGACCGATATGTTTTCAAGGTATAAGATAACGCCATGGCTGGTATTCAAGTCCGGCGGCATATCCGGGATGAGGAAATCAAATACCCGGTCTCTTCGCATGAAATTATCAAAGGCTTGTCTGTTGATCATGGTGTTTCCTTTGCAAAGGCTTTGATGATGTCCTGGGGTGAATGCTGATCGGCTGGCGTTTTTTTTCTGCTGATTTTTCTGATCAGACCGGCAATGCCATCGGGCAAAAACAGGGTGACAAATACAAACAGCGCACCCAGTGCAAAGAGCCATACTTCAGGCATGGCCGCAGTGAGATAGGATTTGGCATAATTAACAGCCAATGCCCCGATGACCGCGCCATAAAGGGTTGCCCGTCCACCCACCGCCACCCAGATGACAATTTCAATGGCATTGATGGGAGAAAATTCCGAAGGATTGATAATCCCGACCTGGGGGACATACAAGATGCCTGCAACAGCAGCCAGTGAAGCAGAAAATGCAAAGATCCATAATTTGATATCAGATACTTTATAGCCCAGAAACAGGGTCCGGTCTTCAGAATCCCTGATTGCCCGGCAGACCCGGCCAAGCCTGGAAGTGACGATAAAGCGGCAGGACAGATATCCCAAACCCAGTGCAATGGCTGACAGGGTAAAAAGAACCGCCCGTGTGGCATCGGTCTGGAGTGAAAAACCCAGGATGTCCTTAAAATCGGTGAGTCCGTTGTTGCCGCCGAATCCCATTTCATTCCTGAAAAACGCCAGGAGCAGAGAATAGGTCAAGGCCTGGGTAATGATGGATAAATAGACACCGGTGACCCTGGATTTAAAGGCAAACCATCCGAAAAAAACCGAGAGCAGAACCGGTACCAGGATGGCCATGACCATGGCAAAGCCAAACCAGTTGAATCCGTGCCAGAACCAGGGCAGCTCATGCCAGTTTAAAAAGACCATGAAATCCGGTAAAATGGGATTACCATATTGGCCCCTTGTGCCGATCTGGCGCATGAGATACATGCCCATGCCATATCCGCCCAGGGCAAAAAAAGCACTGTGGCCCAGGCTTAAAATCCCCAGGTACCCCCATGCCAGATCAACGCTAATGGCCAGCAGGGCATAGGTCAGGTATTTGCCGAAAAGGGTCATGGTATAGGTGGACAGGTGAAAAGCGCTTGATTCCGGAATCACCAGATTCAGAAAAGGAACCGCAATGGTCACAAGGCCCAGTACAATCAGAAAAACAAGTCCGCCAATATCGTCTTTAAATAATTGTTTGAAAAGCATTATATTACCCCGTGGCTGCACGGCCTTTTGCCGGGAAAAGTCCCTGGGGCCGTTTTTGAATAAAGAGGATGATAAAAATCAGGATGATGATTTTGGCAAGAACAGCACCGGAAAAGGGTTCAATGAACTTGTTGGCAGTTCCAAGGCATAGTCCGCCAACCAGTGTGCCCCACAAATTGCCTGAGCCACCGAACACCACCACCATAAACGAATCAATGATATAGGCCTGGCCGAGATTGGGTCCCACATTGGTGAGCTGGCTTAATGCCACACCGGCAATGCCGGCAATGCCAGACCCCAGCCCAAAGGTTAAGGCATCAACCCTGGCTGCACGAACGCCCATGGCCCTGGCCATATCCCGGTTCTGAGACACCGCCCTGACCCTCAGGCCGATAACGGTTTTTTTCATAAGCATGAACAAACCTGCAAAGACCAGGAGTGAGAAAAACAGGATCACCACCCGGTTCATGGTCAAAGAAAATATTTCATTGATGGCAATGGAACCGCTCATCCAGGCCGGGGTTTCCACGGAACGGTTTAATGGTGAAAAAATTGACCGCACGGCCTGCTGCAGGATAAGGCTGATGCCAAAGGTTGCCAGTAAGGTTTCCAGAGGCCGGCCATACAAAAATCGAATAACGGATCGTTCAATGAGGATGCCGATGCTTCCGGATACCAGAAACGCTGCAGGAATCGCAAGCCAGATTGAAAGGCCAATGGATTCGGGCATTAACAATTGGATAACATAGGTGGTATAGGCACCGATCATGATCAACTCTCCATGGGCCATATTGATCACGCCGATAACCCCGAAGGTGATGGCCAGGCCAATGGCTGCCAGAACCAGGATCGATCCCTGGCTGAGTCCGAAGAAAAGCATTTCCAGAAAAGAATAAAAGGATCGTTTGCTTTCAATTCCAGCCAGCACTTGTTTCATTTCTCTTTTAATGGCAGTATTTTCTTCGGTTTGAACCAGTTTGCTCAGGGTCTGGTGTACAATCGGATTCATGCTGCCAGAAATCGCCTGAACAGCAGAAAGCCTGATTTTGGTGTCATCAGTTGATAGGTGTGAAATCGCCTTTGCAATGGTGAGAATATGTAATATTTCCTTGTTGGTCTCTTTGGCCAGTTGTTCATCCACAATGGCCATGGCTTCATCATTGAGGTTATCCAGAATATCAGTGGCTGCTTTGAGGCGAAGAACAGGATCAGGGTGGTTCAGGTTCAGTCGGGTAATGATCTGCTGGAGTTTGGCCCGGATGGCATTGTTGGTGTTGATTTTTTTTATCTGGCGCTCCTTGACCTCTCCTAAGGATTTTCCGGTCAGCACGGAAATGATGTAAATTTTGTCTTCTTTTTGTTCGCCAAAAACAACGATTTTCTCTTTTTTATAATAGTAAAGGGTTCCATCTGACAGGGCCGTGAGAACAGCAATGCTTTTTGGGTCCCCATTTTTGGCAAGCAGATCAACGCCTGTTTCTTTTTCTTTGTAATCTTTTTCCATCAACAGGGTAAGGCTGTGTTCCAATGTGTCTGGTTCAGAAAATACCGGTGAAGGCAATGATATGAAAAAGATCATCAAGGCCAGACTCAGGAGAATCCCTGGCCATGTTTTGAAAAAGAATTTTGTTCTGTTTGTTGTCTTCATGCCCCATGACCCTTTCTTCTTTGTCAGGCTGTCAGGTGGTTGTTATTGTTTGTCGGGTCGGGCAGGCAGGTAATTATCTGCCTGCCCGGATATAATGTCGATTGGAGAGCTGTTTATTTGTCTCCAGAGCATTTCCCTGTTTTGACGTTAAAGTTTCCACATCCCAGCGGGGCTCTCCAGTCTGAGATCAAATCTTTGGAACCAGGGAGAAAATCAGACCAGGCATCGCCAACCACCAGGCCGGACGTCTGCCAGACCACTTCAAACTGGCCATCGTCCTGGAGTTCTCCGATCAGGACCGGTTTGGTGATGTGATGATTGGGCCTCATGGCAGCATAACCGCCGGAAAGATTGGGTACAGTGATGCCGATAATGGCTTCCTGGACAGCATCAGAGTCTGTTGTCCCTGCTTTTTCAACGGCTTTTACCCACATCTTAAACCCGATGTAATGGG
>JBDRPM010000121.1:0-7622 GCA_043827005.1 Pseudomonadota bacterium
ATATAAGGAGCTGATGCCTTTACCTCCAGATAGAGAACCTGGGCAATCAGGATGGCGCAGATTCCCCCAATCGTTTCAATGGTCGAGTGCAGTTCCGGATATATCCAATTTTGGACAGAAAAAAAATCAGCAAAAAAAAGCAGTAGCCCGAAAAATAACACTGCACCGATCAATATGATAAAAAAAACAATCCGTTGACTTGACACAGGCACCCCCTCACCCATTTTCTTCTCGCATCCAAAACAAATATTTTGTCGTTGATTCTTATCCCTCCCTTACATTTTTTGCAAGGGTTTTTGTCATAATCGGCTTGATCAAAAGCCCCCTGATTCCCAGTCCCAGAAAATTGATTTTATCATATGTCATCGTCTCACCGAAACCTGTACACAGTAGAATAGAGATATCCTGAATTGTTTTAATATAAAAAAACGATTAACAATTCAGATCAATTCTGTAAATCCGTGATGAAGCTTTGTTAAAACCGACTTGATTTGCTGGGTATCCATGGCCCCCATTTCATAGAGAATGTTACCGACTTTACGGTGCAGGCCATTCTGTGTTTCTTCAGAAACCTGTTGTTTAAGGGCTGCAATAAGTTGTTCCTGCTTAATATATCCCATTTCAATCGCTATGGTGCCAAATCGTTTTTCACCATTTCGTTCTATACCTGCCATGTGTGTATTCCTCTAAAAAGTATTATCGATAGAACCATTGAATCTATCCTAAACCTTGAATCTTTCTGTCAATGCTTCAAACTGGTGCATAATGTCATTTAATATCTCAGCTTTTTTCTTTACTTCGGAGCTGAACTGATCTACCTGCTGTGAAGCCAGAAGGACATCAGATATCTCCAGAGCAACATTTTCAGAAACCAGGGAACTTTGACTGACATTTTCATTGACCTCCTGGATGCCAATAGAAATCTGGCTGATATTGTCCGATATCTCCCGGGTGGTTGCTGACTGAACATCGATTGCTGTGGATACATCATTTACAAATTCATCAATCTGGCCAATAATATCAACAATTTCCCGTATCTCGGTCACGGCCGATCGGGTCTGATCCTGAATGGCATTGATATTGGTTTCAATCTCTTTTGTGGCCTGGGCTGTCTGATTGGCAAGGGTTTTGATTTCTCCGGCAACCACGGCAAATCCCCTGCCGGCCTCCCCAGCTCTTGCCGCTTCAATGGTGGCATTTAATGCCAGCAGATTGGTCTGGGAAGAAATATCATTGATGGTTTCCGTCACCTTATTGATCTGCCTGGCTGACAAAGACAATTGATCCATGCGGGATGACGATTTCTGCGCCCGGTCAACCGCTGTTCTGGTAACGGCCATGGCCTTGTTTGAATTTTCCACCACCTGTTCCAGACTGGTTTTCATGTCACTGGCGCCGGTTGCCACCACATTCACATTGGTGCTGGCCTGCTCCATGGCCGCAGCTACGGAATTCATGTTCACACTCATCTCTTCGGCTGCGGCAGCCACGGTGTTGACCCTGGTCACCGAAGTTCTTGCCCCCTGGCTCATCTGCACGGAAATGGTGTTCAATTCTCCTGAAGATACACTCAGGGTTTGAACCCCTTCGTTCAGATTCCTGATCATGAGCGCCAGTCCGCCCACCATATCGGTCATGGCTTCCACCGTATCCCTGATGGCATCATTGGCCCGGTAGGAAAATGAATAATTAAAATTTCCCTTGGCCACCTCTCTGGCCATCTGGGCCATGCCGTTCATGCTGGCCATGAGCTGACGGTTCATTATGGATATAATCAAAAAACCGATGACAAGGGCCATGGCACCGCTGACAATAGAGCTTAAAATGATCTGCTGGTTGATTCCGGCCATCAGATCGGATTGAGACACGGCTGTAACAAACGACAGATCCCATGGTTTAAAATAATGGGTATAGGCATAATAGGTTTGTTCATTATGCCTGTAAATTACCAATCCTTTTTGTGTTTCTAAAATCTTAGCCCCGTTTTCAAAATCCCGGACATTTAATTTAAGAAATGCCTGATCCGGATGGGTTAAAATTGCGCCCTTAGGATCGCAGATAAAGGAATATCCTTTCCCGGATACATTGACGCTTTTTACCAGGATTTCAAGATCAGATGTGAGCACCTTGCTGGCGATGCTGAAAGCACCGGCAATCTTGTCATCCATATTCTCTTTAAACGGCCTGAAAAACTGCATCAGCAGGCCATCCCCTGTCCGGGTCAGCATCTGCTGATCACTTCCGCTGAAAACGGTTTTATACAGATCACTTTCCACAGAATAGTATTCGCCAGTGTCTGGTTTGCCGTCAGCACCTTTATGGCTGGAAGAGACATTGATCAATTTATGGTCATAAAATTGATACACCATAACAGTTGAATCCGTAAATTTGGCTACATTATCAACAGTTTCAGATGCGCCTGTGACAAATTTGAGGCCAAACATGAGCTGGGGAACCTGTGCACTTGTTTTTTGCCCTGACGTTTTTTCAAACAGATCCATGTCAACAAATCGGTCTTCAATCACCATGACATTGCGTTCTTTTTCAACTTCTGCCATGAGCAGACCGATTTCAGAATCAAGCTTTTGCTTCTGCAGGTTATATTTTAGCTCCAGGCTTTTTAAAAGGACATTGGAGACATTTTCAATACCTGTTTTCCCTTTGGACAAATAGGCTTTCCTGCTCTGGATGAAATTCACTGCAGCAATAATCAATATGGTCAGCAAAATTACCCCCAGAGAACCAATGAGCAGTTTTTTATCAAACCCGATATGCGTCATGATCTCTCTTTTCTCCTTTTTAAGATCAAGCATGTAACCCCATTGTTTTTTACACCGGACTAATGCCGAACAGTTCCGGCCAGACAGTCAGCACCACCAGAACCAATGCCTGGAGGATGATAAACGGAACAACCCCCCGGTAGATATGCATGGTTTTAACTTCCGGCGGTGCAACCCCTTTCAGATAGAACAGGCTGAACCCGAATGGCGGCGTTAAAAATGAGGTCTGCAGATTCATGGCTATTAAAATGGCATACCAAACCGGATTGATACCAATTGCGGCTGATATCGGCACCAGAATCGGCACGATAATATAAGAAATCTCGATAAAATCGATGAAAAACCCCAAAGCCATGATGGCAGACATGGACAGGATGATAAATCCCCATTTTTCACCTGGCAGACCCAGCATGAACTCTTCTACAATCAAGTCTCCGCCCGTATAGGTAAACACCATGGAAAAGGCAGTGGCACCGATTAAAATCCCAAATACCATGGCTGTAATATTGGCGGTTTCCCTGGCGCTTTCATATACCAGCTTAACTGAACAATGACGGTACATCATGGCCAGAAGAATCGCACCGATTCCGCCTACGGCTGCTGATTCAGTGGGTGTGGCAATACCTGAAAAAATGGATCCCAGTACCAGAACGATCAAGATCAGCGGCGGTAAAATGGTTTTCAAAGCAGTCATTACCTGCCGGGTTTTGGTTCCGACACTGCCTTGAATGACAATGGGCGGTGCCACCTGTTTTTTCAAAAATGAAATCACAAGGATGTAAAGGATATAAGCTACAACCAGTGCAAGTCCGGGCCAGACAGCTGCCAGAAACAGATCGCCCACCGGCACCTGGAACACATCGCCCAGGATAATGAGCACGATGGAAGGCGGAATAATCTGGCCCAGGGTTCCTGAAGCACAGATGGTGCCGGTTGCAAGTTCTTTGTTGTATTTATATTTGAGCATGACCGGCAGAGAAATAACGCCCATGGCCACCACGCTGGCTCCCACAACACCGGTGGAAGCAGCCAGAAGCGCACCCACAAGAACCGTACTGATGGCAAGCCCCCCACGGACTTCTCCGAACAAAAACCCCATGGATTCCAGAAGCCGCTCAGCCAGTTTTGTTTTCTGAAGCACAATGCCCATGAAAATAAACAAAGGGATGGCCATTAAAATGGTATTGTTCATGATGGCCCAGATCCGGTGGGGCATGAAGGCGAACATATTTTTGCCCACCTCAAAGGCATCAGCCATTGACGCAAGAAAAGGTCCATCCAGCCCGATTTCAACGATACCTGCGATAAATCCGAAAATAACCGACACCGCACCAAAGGTGAATGCCACGGGAAAACCAAACAGCAGCATGCATAGTGCTGCAAAAAACATGATAATGCCGACCATTTTATGCCTCCTTTCCTGTGTGATGTTTTTTGGGAATCCCTCTGTACCGGTTAATATTTTGAACAATCACCCCGATAGTGGAAAAAATGAGCAGAAAAAAGGAGGACGGAACCAGCGCCTTGATGATCCAGCGATGGGTCAAACCGCCTGGATCACCACTGATTTCATGGGTATGAAACGCTTCAAGCACAAAATCTATGGAACCAAACCCGATCAACAAAGAAAATGGAATCAAAAAAACAATTGATCCCACAATATTGATGACTGCCTGTTTTTGTATGGTCAGGCGGTCATAGATCAGATCGACCCGGACGTGCCCGTCTTCAAACAAAGCGTAGGATACGCCGATTAACAGCAGGATTGAAAAAAGATGCCATTCCATTTCCTGCATGGCAATGGAACCGCTTTGAAACAGATACCGCATAATGACATCATAAAAAACATTGATCAGCATCAGTATCATCATACCGGCCGTAAATTGACCCAGGAATTTGGAAACCCGGTCATAAAAACTTTCAATCTTTACCAACATGTGACCACCCTTGTTATAAAAATATTGCTAATAAAACATACCTTGAGTTGAACATTTTTTAAAAATCCGGGCCGCAGGTTTTCCCGACAAAACCAGGTTGTTGTGAAAACCAGGTTGCTGAAAAAACCTGCGACAGATAATGGTTACAGGTTGTCTTTCAAGTAAGAATAATCTGAGATTTCAGACCATACCCTGGCATTTTTCTGATATGCGGCCTGGGAGTCCAGAATCTTTTTAAGCATGGGATTTTCAGCTGATTTTTCGGTCAAAAGTTTAGCGTTTTCAGCTTTCATGGCATCCATGACTTCTTTTGGAAAGGTCCGTACCTTGATGTTCGGATATTCCTTTGCCATTTGAGCCCAGGCTTCTGAACTCATGTGATAATTCTGGGTATACATGTCGTAGGCTGATAATTTCATTGCAACGGTTAAGATCTCTTTGTTCTTGTCTGACAATGTATCAAATTTTTTCTTGTTGACCAGGAACTGGAGTTCTGTTGCAGGCTCATGCCATCCAGTATAATAGTAAGGGGCAATCTTATGAAATCCCATGTGGATGTCCATACCCGGTCCTACCCATTCCAGTGCATCAATGGTTCCTCTTTCAAGGGCCATATAAAGTTCACCCACTGTAATATTGGTAACGGTCAAACCCAGTTTTGCCATAACTTCACCGGCAAAACCCGGAATCCGCATTTTAAGACCTTTCAGATCATCCAGTGTATTGATTTCCTTTGCAAACCAGCCGCCCATCTGTTGACCGGTATTGCCGCCGGGAAAAGAATATACATTATGCGGAGCATAGGCTTCCTGCATCAATTCCATTCCGCCGCCATGATAGAACCAGGCGTTCTGTTCAGCAGCTGTCATACCAAAGGGCATGGTGGTCAGCGGCAGAAGGGCAATATCTTTTCCTTTCCAGTAGTAAGAGGCTGAATGTCCCATGTCATATTGGCCCAGTTTAACCATATCCAGGATACCAAAGGCGGATTTGTGCTTGTTGGCTGAATCGATGCGGATGGTAAAATCTCCGCCACTCATGGTTTCCACCATTTTTGCCATGTTGGTAACCGTATCGGTAAACGGGGGCAGATTAGACCCCCAGGTCATGGCCAGTTTCCATGTTACTTTTTTTTGTGCATCTGCAGCAGTGGCCACACCGGACAACAACGCAACCATAAAAAAAATTGTCAGAAAAACCCCAAATTTACTTAGTGCGTTTTTTGAAAACTTCATTTTGCCTCTCCTTTTAAAACGTTAAATTAGGTATTGTATCTTTGCTTTTCCGGGAAAGCTCTCCTGCTCGTCCAGGTCACACCCCAAAAAAAACGAAAAGCCTGCATTTTTTTTCAGCCAGGGTTCGCTTATATAAAAAAATCCGGCTGATTCGCTATTTGCGTCCGTTATAAAGGATAAGGGGTTGAACCGACAAAAGAATTGACTTGAACTGTCGTTTTATACTGCTGAACTGTAATATTTATGATGTGAAGTAAAAGCAGGGAAAAATATGCGGATCAAAATTGAGGGTTAATTGACGATGGATGGAATTTTAAATGAAATAATGGTTCCAAAACCCGGCCGGCTTTTAATGAATAAGCGGTGATCCGGGCCGTATATCTGCTCCAGCCTTAAATTGGTGTTGATAAGACCGATTCCTTCTTTGGATGATTCCATGGTTTTCAACAAAAAAATGGATTCAATCTGTTTTGGGTCCATGCCCACGCCATCATCTGCCACTGAAACCTTTAGCATACCATTTTCTTGGGTGACCTGAATCCTGATCTCACCGCCATGTTCGTTTCTCAGAATGCCATGTTTGATTGAATTTTCCACCAAAGGCTGAATAAGCAATGGCGGAATCGGCCAATCCTTACAGTTTTCATCCACATCCATCCTGACATTGATCCGGTCGCCAAACCGGGCCTGCTCAATGGCCAGGTAGGAATGAATCTGTTCAAGTTCATCAGACAGCTTGACAAACCCCCTGCTGGAATCCAGGTTTTTGCGCATATAAGACGACAGGTCCAGGATCAGTTCCCGGGATTTTTGCGGATTGGTCCGGCAAAAAGAGGCAATGGTATTCAATGAATTAAATAAAAAATGAGGGTTGATCTGGGCCTGCAGATGCCTGATCCTGGTGTGGGACAAAAGCTTGTCCTTGGTCTGAATATCTTCAAGTTCAAACTGGGTGGAAAAAAGAGCAGTCAGCCCCTGGGCAATTTTAAACTTGATCTTATCCAGGGTAAAATCTTTTGACCCGTATAGTTTCAATGTCCCGATGATGTGGTCTTTTTTCTTCAATGGAACAATAATGGCTGAGTTAAACGGACAACTGGACACGGCACAGCCGATATATTTATTGCTCCTGTGAAAAATCGGATTGCCTTTTAGAAGAACATCATTGGTGGCCATGGTTCGAATACTTTCTCCGGTCAGGTGATGGTCTGAACCTGCACCGATATGAGCCAGGATGGTTTTGGTGTCAGTAATGGAAACTGCGGCAACTGCCAGCCGGTCAAAAATAATCCGGGCGGTTTTCTGGGCAGATGAAAGGGTTAGACCGGCGCGAAAATATCCCACGGTTTCATTGGCAATGGCCAGAACCTGCTGGGCCTGAATGGATTCGCGTTCCTCTTTTTTGGCAAACAACACCCTCAGAAGATGAATGAACAATGCCGTTCCAACGGGATTGGCAAACATCATGGGCAGGGCAATAATTTCCACCAGTGCCACAGCATCGGCAAACGGTCGGCTCATGGCCAGAACCATGCCCATGTGAGCGGTTTCGCCGATAAAACAGAGCAACGAAGCCACTTTCCAATCCATGCTGTATCTGCCCAGGCGTTTTGACAATAATCCGGCAATGGTACCTTCCAGAAAGGTGGCAAGCGCACAGGGAATGGTGG
>JBDRPM010000122.1:0-11853 GCA_043827005.1 Pseudomonadota bacterium
ACTGAACCTTGATGATCTGGTCCTTGATCTGGAATACAAAATGAAAAAGGCTGCTGAAAATCTTGAATTTGAAAGAGCTGCTGAATATCGGGATAAAATAAAAGAACTCAAGGGAATGAAAGAGTTTTAAACTGGTATCCAGGGGCCGGACCTGATACCGGAACTAATGATTGTGTATAACGATGACCATTAAAATACCAGACAAAATTACGGAAAAATACCAGCAGATCCCTCATGATCCAGGGGTTTATCTGATGAAGGATGCCCGGGGCAAAATCATTTATGCAGGCAAGGCCAAAGACCTTAAAAAAAGATTGTCTTCCTATTTTGTCAAAAAACAGAACCATGATGCAAAAACTGCCGCCCTGATTGCCATGATTCATGATTTTGACATTGTCATCACCTCATCGGATCATGAGGCCTTTATTCTTGAATCCAGCCTGATCAAGGAATATGCCCCCAAATACAATGTGATTCTCAAGGATGGAAAAAATTATCCTCTTCTGCGGATCAATATGAACGAGCCGTATCCGGCTATCCAGAAAGTCCGGCAGATTAAAGATGACAAAGCGGTTTATCTGGGACCGTATTCATCCGGTTCCAGTATCAACCGGACCTTAAAACAGGTTCAAAAGATTTTCAGGCTGCGAAAGTGCAAAAACACCCAGTTCAAGAACCGGTCCCGGCCCTGTCTGAACTATCAGATCAAAGCCTGTCTGGGTTTGTGCTGCAATGAAGTCTCGTCAATTGATTACAAACGCCAGGTTCAGGATGCGGTTTTGTTTTTAAAGGGGCGTTCCACAGAAGTGGTCAAAAAACTCAAAACCCAGATGATGGATCATTCAGCAGCCTTTGAATATGAAAAAGCCGCCCAGATCAGGGATACCATTGTTGCCATTGAACAGGTCATGGAGCGTCAGGTGGTGGTCAGTCCGGACATGAAAGACCGGGATGTCATTGCCTTTGCAGAAAAAGAGGGTCGGGTCCTGGTGACGGTCATGGTGGTCAGGGGAGGGGTTTTGATTGATACCAATCATTATCCGTTGACCCTTGGCTTCAGAGAACCCGATGAAATCCTGTCCGCCTTTCTGGACCAGTACTATCAGAATCCTGAATTTTTGCCCCCTGTTATTTTGCTCAGCCGGAGCATTGAAGACAAACAAGTGATTCAGGAATTGTTTGGCCGGCGAAAAGGGAAAAAAGTGGTGATCCATGTTCCTGAACGGGGTGAAAAACGCCGGCTGGTTGATATGGCCATCACCAATGCAGACAGAGAACTTGAAAAAAGAATACTCAAGGAAAAAGAAGAACAAGCCGCCATCCTGATGCTAAAGGATCTTTTGTCCATGGATGTACTGCCGTCCCGGATTGAGTGTTTTGATAACTCCAATCTGTCCGGCCAGGACCCGGTATCATCCATGGTGGTGTTCCAGGACGGCCGGCCGTTTAAAGACGGGTATCGGAAATTTATCATCCAGGATCAGGAAATCCAGGATGACTACGCTTATATGTTCCAGGTTCTGGAGCGACGGTTTTCAAACAAAAAATCTGACATGCCGTTTCCCGATCTTCTGGTGGTGGACGGGGGAAAAGGGCAGTTGGGGATGGCCATGGCAGTCTTAAAAGAGCTCAATATCGATGGTCAGTTCATGGTGGCAGGACTTGCCAAAAAAAATGCAGACAAAGATGAAAAAAATGACAAGATCTATGTGCCCGGCCGATCCAATCCCCTGAACACCAACCAGGCTCAGAAAGCCTTGTACCTGTTGTGCCAGGTCCGGGATGAGGCGCATCGGTCTGCCATTACCTTTCAGCGCAAACGCCGGGAAAAACGGGCAGGCAGTTCAGTTTTGGACACCATCCCCGGGATTGGGCCTAAAAAGAAAAAAATATTGCTCCAGCATTTTAAAGGAGTTTCCAGGATGAGGGCTGCAACCCTGGAAGAAATTGCATCGCTTCCTGGATTGAACAGGGCATTGGCCGGGACGATTATTCAATATTTGCAAGGTCATGACACCGTATAGCTGTTTGCAGTGTTTACCCCAGCGTATGACTTTTGCAACGATGGGGTTATCTGTGGGGAGTATGTCAATGAACAAATTCAAATCCTGTCTGTGGGGAATAGCTGCCCTTTAGCGTGATATATTTATTTTCAATTCCTTCTGATTCCAGAATATAATCCGGTTCAATTTTTTTTTCGCTGTCATGGTGACCGCAAAAGATTTTAATGGTGGCTGCCCGGCGTAGAACGCCTTCAATGGTAAGTGTCATTTGTGCCATTCGTTGGCGTATCTCCTGAATGTCTTGCTTAAGCCGGGTTTCCTTATCCTTATGGGTTTGGATAACCTCAGGATTTTTTTCCAGTGTTTCAAAGATTTTTTTGACATTGGCAACTACCTGGGGATTGTTCCGTTTTGCGATCTTTTCAATTTCTTGAAAGATCACTGGAAAATCCATGGTCTGGGTGGCTATGATCAAGGGTTTGATATGTTGGATAAGATCCGGGTAGGTTACGGTAAGTTTTGCCAGGCGTTTGAGCTCCAGTTGCAGTTGCCCCATCAACAGTTTTTCATTATTTTCAATGGCCATTCTGTCAGCCCTTGCCTGTTCTCTGGTTTTTATCAGCTCTTTTTCATCAACAAAAAGAGAATTCCCAAAGAAAATAATATTTTCAGCGCTGAAATAACACCCTGCCAATCTAAGGTTTTCAGTTTCAATCCGATTGTTGGTGGTAAGGCCTTTGCTTTTTTCAAAAACAATTTTCGGTGCAGACAGGTTAGAGTCGATGAGCTCATTTTCAATGGTGATTGTGCCGCGCTCAGATATCAGTTTTGCGTGGCTGGCCGAGTTTACGGTGATATCTTTTAAAGCCAGAATCGAACTGCCGGACTGGGCTTTGATAATAACCGCCTCATTGTTTGTGATTATCTGGCCGCCATCAACAATATCAGCCTCCACTCTGCCATTGACCCGGAGTTTGAACCCGGAACAGATCTGGCCCACTTTCATGGAGACCGGACAGGTGTACTGGGTGCCGATGTTACCCACAGAATAATCCAGTTTTTGTATTTCAACCTGCTCCAGAATGGCAATGCCGGTAATTTCTTCGGTTTCATTTCTTAATAAAAGAACCACCCCGGTTTTTTGGCTCATCAAATAATATCCTTTTGATTCGCCGGATGAGCCGATGTCTTCGATTTTTACAACCCCGTCACCAATCTGGATGGGGTAGGGCAGTGCCTCTTTTACCGGAATGACTTTTCCATCAAAGGAGAGTCCTGGTTTTCCCTGGAATTCATTTGCAATATAAAACAGGTTGTCATCAGCATTCACAACGGGATATTTATTGATTTCTTTAAAATCAATCACCCCGTTTTTTAACAATTTACCAGCACTGAGTTTGTGGTCAAAATATGATTTGGCTATTTCCCCATCAATACTCGGGGTTTCAGGCACACCAAGAACAATAATGGTCAATTGCTTTTCAGAGGCAATGGCGTGAAATACCCGGTTCAAGCAGTTTGGGTCATCAGATTCTTCTGTTTGATCCAGGTCTAGATTTTTTTTAAATTCCAGTGATTTATCAGGAGGGATTTTTTTTTGCAGCAGATCTTTTAACGCCAGTAAATATACCCGGGGTAAAATATTATACTGGGGCAGCAATTGAAGCAAAGCTTTGGTAATGACGGCATCGGGAAATCTTTCCCGGTCAATGGTGATCTGCATTCTGGAAGGAACAGCCTGCTTTGAGATATATTTGTGCAGGTTGTTTTCAAGAACATTGGCTTTCTCTTCTATCCGTTTAGGGGAAAGCACTGAATCGGTGGTGTCGGGTTGGTTGAAATTCAAATCAGATTCTCCCTTGTGGCCTTAGGTTTCAATTATCATACTGTTTTTAAAATATAAAAAAAATAGTTTTTATGCTTTTATTTCCCTTTACACTTTGGACGACAACGTATAGTACAAAGATCTGGAATACAAAAAAAGTCTCAGGAGAAAAAAATGACAGACTCGAATAATAAGAATGGTTCTGATCAAACAGATGACATGAGCTTTGCTGAACTGTTTGAATCCTATGGCTCCAAAAAAGGACCGGAATTAAATCAGGGAGATCGGATAGACGGTAAAATCATTTCCATCGGCAGCAAGAGTGTCTATGTGGATACCGGTACCAAAAGCGACGGTGTGGTGGAAAAATTCGAACTTCTGGATGAACAGGGACAGTGCCCCTATAAAAAGGGAGATCCCATCACCCTTTATGTGGTTTCCATTTCAGAAAGCGAAGTGATTCTTTCCAAAGCCATTTCAGGAGCAGGTAAAGATACCCTGCTTGAGGATGCCGCATTCAGCAGGACCCCGGTTGAAGGCAAGGTTGTCGGGACCATTAAAGGCGGAATGCATATTGATCTTCTGGGCAAGCGTGCCTTTTGTCCGGCAAGCCAGATGGATGTGAAATTTGTGGAAAACCAGGAAGAATATATTGGAAAGAGTTTTCATTTCCTGATTACCCGGTTTGAAGAAGGCGGGAAAAATATTGTGGTCTCAAGAAGAGAATTGCTCAATGAAGAGATCAAAGAAAGAGTGAAAACCTTTTTTAAGGAGCACAAGCAAGGGGATGTTGTCCAGGGAAGGGTTACCCGTTTGATGTCCTTTGGCGCCTTTGTCGAGTTGACCCCTGGCCTTGAAGGGATGGTCCATATTTCTGAGTTGTCCTGGTCCAGGCTTGAAAATGCTGCTGATGCGGTTGCACCCGGCGATCAGGTTGCAGTCAAAATACTGAAAATAGAAAGTGGTGAAAAAGAAGACACCTATAAGATATCCCTGTCTGTTAAACAAACCACAGACAGCCCATGGGAGAGCATGGATACCCTGTTCAGCATCAATGATCAGGTGACCGGGAAAGTGGTCCGGCTGACCAAATTCGGTGCCTTTGTGGAGCTGGCACCGGGTGTGGACGGCCTGGTTCATATCAGTGAGATGAGCCATACCAGAAGAGTGCTTAAGCCCGATGACGTGGTAAGCGTGGGTGATCAGGTCCGGGTGGTCGTCAAAGGGATTGAAATGGACAGCAAGCGGATTTCTTTGAGCATTAAAGATGCCCTGGATGATCCCTGGATGGGAGCCACCACAAAATATGAAATCAACTCAAAAGTCCAGGGAATCCTTGAAAAACGGGAGGCCTTTGGTCTGTTTATCCGGCTGGAACCTGGCATTACCGGCCTGATGCCGACTTCAAATCTGAACAATGCCGCCAATAAGTCTGACTATGACAGATTAAAACCCGGGGCAATGGTTGAGGTCATGATTCAGTCCATTGATGAAGAACAGCGGCGGATTACATTGACCTCTCCGGACCAGAATGAAACCGATGACTGGAAGCAGTTTACCGGCAATAAAAAACCATCACCAGCCGGCACCATGGAAAGCCTTTTTCTGGAAGCAATGAAAAAGAAAGACTAAGATAAATTTTCTTCAGGACTGTCAGTGATGGCACCTGATTGTGTTTTTTTGTTTTAATCGGGATCAGTCTCAAACAATCGCTTTGATTTCGCTGATCCCGACCAAACCAAATAGTTATGCGGGATCTTCTCGAACAGCGCTTTTAATTGTGTAAATGAACCCTACCGTTGCATAAATTTTCCCATTGAAAGATGAAAGCATTTGTATTCAATAGCAAAAAAAACTATTTACTCTTATAAAAAGTAACTTTATAGTTCTATGTAATTTTTACATTATTTTTTTTACCAAATCTCTACCAAGGGTGTGTATTATGAAAAAAAAAACAGGCATCAGATCAATCGGTTGTCTTATATCGTTTGTTGTTCTCTGGATGATTTTCCCCCTGAATTTTCTGGCTGCTGAAGGGAATATTGCGACATTTTATGTAAGTTCCAATGGCAGTGGTGACGGTTCCATCGGTAATCCTGCTAATTTACAATCAGCCCTGGACACAGCCAGAACCAACGGTATGGATGATATTCTGTATCTATCACAGGGAACGTACGATGCCAGTGCCACCGGTGCCAACACCTTTGAATACGGCACTGCTGGCAATGATACCATGGCCGTTACCCTTTCAGGTGGCTGGAGCAGTGACTATGAAACACAAAGTAATGATCCATCCCTGACCATTCTTGATGGTGGCGGCAACGCCCCAGTTCTTTATCTTTTTGCAGACCAGACAGGCGTGGCCTATGACTTCACCCTATCCAATATCACCATTCAAAACGGTAAAGCCATCAACATTGATGGTGCAGGTATCCGGGCATACACGGGAACAACCGATGCCAGCGGCACCTTGAACCTGGTGATTCACAACAGTGTGTTTAACAATAACAATGCCACCACCACGTATAGCGGCGGCGCCATTTACTCCAATTGCTACTTTGAAATCTATGACACCCATTTTAACAACAATACGGCCAGAAACGGCGGTGCTCTTTTTATCCTTGATGTTCCGAACGGAGACAAATCCCTGGCCCCGATCATTGACCACTGCACCTTTGACAGCAACAACAATATCGGTGGCTGGCAGGGCAGCAATATCTTTAACAATGTCTCTGCAATCGTTACCAGCAGCACCTTTACCAGAGCATCCGGAACCGGTTCGCCCATTTATAACAACACCGACAGTTACATGGCCATAAAAAACAGCATATTCTACGCCAACACAGCGCAGTACTATGGAAGCGCAGTACAATACTGGGCTGCTGGAGGCAATATTACCAATTGCCTCTTTTATGATAACGAGGCAGGCTACACCACCAATAACGGTTATGCTGCGGTAACCTATTATTCTGACAAAAAAACACCAGGGACCGACACGATCACTCTTTTGAACAGCGCCTTTTGGGGCAACCGGGCCCAGGGCACCTTTGCCGGTGCCATTCATAACCGTGGCGCTGTGTTTGCCATTGCCAACTCCATCTTCTGGAACAATGAAGGGGTTGCAGGTATCCATAGCTCACACGGTTCAATCGTCAACAGCATTGTCCAGAATAATGCCTTCAGCTTTTTAACCAATGGCGGTAACAACCTGAACATTGATCCCATGTTTGTCAACACTGCCGGGACCTCAGGCACCTGGGATTTTAACCTTACCGACTCTTCGCCAGCCATTGACAGCGGTGCTGACAATGCCATTGGCTTGCCTGCCACAGACATTGAAAACAAAAAAAGAAAGGCTGACGGGAATAACGATGGCACGATCATCGTGGATATGGGCGCCTATGAATATGGTTCTTCTTTCATATATGGTGTCACTCCGGGCGTGGTTGGCGGCGGTACCATTTCTCCTGCCAATGAACAAGCCGCCGAGGAGGGCAGCACCCAGATTTTCACCTTGACGCCGGATGACCATTATTCCATTGGGTCGGTTGAAGGGACCTGTGGGGGCTCTTTAACCGGCAACGTCTATACCACAGGCATCATAACCGGCAATTGCAAGGTGATTGCAACCTTTATTCCTGATACCTATATCATCAGCGCTGCCATTGATGCCAATGGCAGTCTTGACAAATCTTCTGCAACGGCTGACTATAATACCACCGCCAGTTTTACCATTACCTCAGCTCAAAACCATACCATTAATCCCCTGGTGGGCGGCACATGCCCAGCAGGGTCCTGGAATGGTCAGACTTACACCACAGGTGCTATTACGGAAGACTGCAGCCTTTCTTTTGAGCATCTTGCGAACCACATCGTCACCCCTTCCGCCGGGATCCATGGTTCTGTTTCTCCGAGCACAGCCCAAACCGTAACAGACAAGGAGAGCATTGCTTTTACCATCACACCGGATGCCGGATACACTGCAATCATGGACAGTGCTTGTGGCGGTATTCTTTTGGGCGACACCTACACAATAGATGAAATCACCTCAGACTGCAATGTCATTGCCCACTTTGTCCCAATATCAGCCTTTGATCAAAAACTACTCGCCGATGATGGGGCGGCTTTTGATAATTTCAGCTATAGCGTGGCCATTGCCGGTGACCTGCTGATCATCGGCGCACCCTATTTCGAATACGGAGGAATACAAGACACTGGGGCTGTCTATATTTTTACAAAAGATATCCATCATACCTGGAACCTTGTTCAAACAATTTCATCACCGGTTAGTAAATACGGTTACAACTTTGGGTTGGAAGTTGCGGTTTTCGGTGATCTTATCGCAGTGAGCAATGGTTACAACCCGGATGTCGACCTTTATCAGCGCAACCAGAGTGGCATTGACAACTGGGAGAAAATTGCCACCATTCAAACCCCGGATAATGCCGACTTCGGCGATTATGGCGGTATTGCCCTGGACGGCGATACTTTAGCTGTTGGTGCTTTCGGGGCAGCTTATATTTTCCAGAAAGATTATGGCGGCACCAGCAACTGGGGACAGGTCAAAGAGATTATCCCAGCTCAGATTATTGCCAATGCAGGCTTCGGATCTGATGTGGATATTGCAGGGGACATCCTGATCGTCGGGGCCACTGGCGATACCGGGAATACGACCACCTCTGGTGCTGCCTATATTTTCCAGCGCAATCAGGGGGGGATTGATAACTGGGGACAGGTTAAAAAAATATTTGCCGATGATGGCGATGAGAACGACGGGTTTGGTCTGGCTGTTGCCGCCTCGGCCGACACCGTGGTCAGTGGAGCAGCACGTAACGGCGAAAACGGCAGCGCAGCGGGAGCCGCCTATGTTTTTGCAAAGGACCAGGGAGGGACTGATAACTGGGGGCAAGTCAAAAAGCTCACCGCTTTTGATAAAAAAGAGCAACATCATTTTGGCCAGGACGTGGCTGTGATGGATGATATGGTGGCAATTAGCAACCTGCCGCAAAACATAACACAAGACAGAGGCAATGGTGCTGTTTATCTGTTTGCCAAAGACCAGGGGGGGATGAACAACTGGGGATTGATCGATAAAATGACCGCCCAGGATGGAGAGGCTCAGGATTCTTTTGGACACAGTGTGTCCATGGATAATACGACCCTGCTTGTGGGTGCCTTTTATGACAGTGACAACGGTACAGGTTCCGGTTCAGCATATCTCTTCCCTATCTCCTTACCCGCCATCTCCATCAGCATGGAATCCACCCACACGGCGCTGCCTGAAAACGCAGGTCCGGCAACCGTCCTACTGAACTTATCAGAGGCTGCGGCCCATGATGTGGTGGTGTATCTTAATTTCAGCGGCACAGCTTTTCCGGAACTGGCTGTTCCCTCATCCCGAATTGTTGTGATTCCAGCAGGAGAGCTCAGTGGTGATATATCAATCATGCCGGTAAATGACACGATTTATAATGCAGACAAGGTGATCACCGTGGAATTTCTGGCAGTGACAGGAGCCTTGGATCTCACTGGACAAAAAGTCTCCATATCCATAGTCGAGGATGAAAAAGCACCCTCAATAAATGACTCACTGACCGCTATACTCCCACCTGTGGTGATGGAAAATGATATTTTTGGCAGCCCCGTTGCCACATCAGATAGTACCTTGGCAGTTGGAGCACCAGGCGTTTATGGAAACCTTACCTACCCAGGCAGGGTTTACCTTTACCGCAATAATGGCAGCCTGTTGAAGACGGTCACCTCATCGGATGGGTATGCCGGGGATCTTTTCGGAACCAGCATTGCTTTGGAAAAACAAACCCTGGCAGTGGGTGCTTCCTCAGATGATGACAATGGCGATCGTTCGGGATCTGTTTATATATTTGAAAAAAATCAGGGTGGCAGCAACAACTGGGGACAGGTTAAAAAAATACTGTCCGAAGACGGGGTTGCTTATGATGATTTTGGTTACTCTGTTGCTTTGTCAGGGGATATCCTTTGCGCAGGCGCCATTGGTGAAGAAGACGAAAATGCTTTTGTCAGCAATTCAGGTGCCGTCTATGTCTATTACCGAAACAAAAGCGGCGCCAATAATTGGGGACAGGTGAAAAAGTTAATGCCACCCACCCCGGATACCGGTGACTTCTTTGGGGGGACTATAGCAATATCCGGTGAAACCCTGGCTGTTGGCGCATATTATGATGATGATCAAGGAGAAAATGCCGGCGCCATTTACATTTACAACAAAAATCAGGGTGGTGCTGACAACTGGGGCCTTATCCAGAAAATAACAGCTCCGGACGGTAAAGATTATGATGCTTTCGGTCGCAGTCTTGCTCTATCCGGAACAACTTTGATTGCCGGTGTAACAGGAGGCTTTAACTTTACTGGCCCTGGTAAAGTCTATGTTTTTGAAACATCATCATCCAGTAACACCTGGGAAATGAAGCAAAAACTTGTTGCATACGATGGCCAGGAAGGTGACAGCTTTGGGTCAAGCGTCGCCATCGCCGGCAATACCCTTATCGTTGGCGCAAGCCAGGGGGCCTTAATGGATGGTATCGGCATGGCCTATATTTTTCAAAAAGACTCTCAGTGGAATATTTTCCAGAAACTTGTAGTCACCAAAGACCCATCTGTTACGCCACCCCCTGTAGAAAGGAAAACCATACAAAAGCTGATATCCAACCAGGGGACGGAAGCTCTTTATTTTGGTATTTCCAGTGCCATTGATGGCCAGACAATTGTAGTCGGTGCCCGGGGCAAGGCCTATATGGTAACGCCTGACAAAGGAGATATCAATGGTGACGGCAACGTGGATATCGAGGATGTCATTGGTGCTCTCAAGATCCTGACCCGCAAGGGCGATTCTGCTCTGGCTGCAGCTGATGTCAACGAAGATGGTAAAATCGGCATTGTAGATGCCATTTATATCCTTATCCAGGCAGCGGCCCAGTAAAATTCAAGGCCATTGAAAAGAATACGGCCGGGCCATAAAAAAGGGTCTGGCAGCATTGGGAGGCTTTTGTGTCGTCATTGAAAAATGGGGAAGATGGCGGTAATTTTATCCCGGTTTTGCCTTTCACACTATTGGGGAAGAATCACAAATCTGCTTAACCCGAAGAAATAAGACATTCTTTGAATAACAAAAACACATAAAAGAAAGTTTGTTATGCAAAAAAAATACTCAGCAATGATCATTTCCATCATATTGGCAGGGATGATTCCAATTTATGGGTGTATGGAGTTGTATGGCAGAATAAAGCCCAACCCTGGTGTTGAAAAAATATTTAAGGCCCGTTCCGGTCTGCCGGATTATAACTACTACTACACCGGCAGGCCAGGGCTTCCGGATGCGGTTATTGGAATTGATAAAAAATACCTGTTTAATGCACGCGTCTGGGGCAAAATTGAAAGCCATAAAGATGTTTATCATAAAATATATCATTTGAATTATACGCCTTCAGGCGATTCAACGTTGAACGGCGGAGATATCATTGACAATAATGGAATGATCATCGGCATCTGGTTCTCTTATTATGATCAGGCGGTTGTTAAAAAACATTCCAATGGCATGGTGGAGGTCTTTACCCCTTATGACCCCAATTCTGACGATCACGGATTTGATGCAAGAGCGAAATAATAAAGTTTTATCGGGTGCGCTTTGCAGCTAAGGGCCCACTCAAAAATAAATTTACAGTTTGAAAGCCGATTCATCCTGTCCTGCTGCGTTGTGTAAATTCGGCATATTCCCGATATGCCTGCATTTTCACGCCTTGCAGGCCAGGCGACTCGACTCCCAAAATTGGTAATTTATTTTTGAGTGAACCCTAAGTGTAATTTTCAGAATTTGCTTAACTTTATTTATCCCGGATCAGAACCAGTCGAAACCCTATGTTGTCGGCCTGCATGGAGGGGATGGATTTATCCCTGGCCGAGCACCGAAGCCTGGTTGTGTTATCGGTATATGATCCGCCCCTGACCACCTGCAATGCACCTTTTTTCTTGTGTTCAGGATTGTTTTTT
>JBDRPM010000123.1:0-14010 GCA_043827005.1 Pseudomonadota bacterium
ATCAAATATCAAAGAGATAGCCGATATTGTTCATGCCAAAGGCGGGCTGGTTTATGGTGACGGTGCCAATATGAATGCCATCATGGGTGTTGTAAAACCCGGACACATCGGTATTGATGTGCTGCATTTAAACCTGCATAAAACCTTTTCAACGCCTCATGGTGGAGGAGGCCCTGGTTCCGGACCTGTGGCAGTCTCTAAAGAACTCGAACCGTTTTTACCCATTCCAAGAATTAAAAAGACACGCAACACTTATGCATTCATAACCGACTGCCCTGATACCATTGGACGGCTCCATACCTTTTACGGTCATTTCGGGGTCATGGTTCGGGCCTATTCCTATATTTTGTCCATGGGCCGAAAAGGACTGGAAGACGTCAGTAAGCTGGCTGTTCTGAACGCAAATTACATTAAAGAAAAATTAAAAGGCCATTTGCACCTGCCCTATGATCGCCCCTGCATGCATGAATGTGTATTCAGCGACAAGTTTCAAAGGCCTTATAATATCACCACCATGGACATGGCAAAACGGCTGCTTGATTATGGATTCCATCCGCCAACCGTTTATTTCCCTCTGGTTGTTGATGGCGCATTCATGGTGGAACCCACAGAAACAGAATCCAAAGAGACCATTGATGAATTTATTGAAGCTGTAAAAGCGATTTTGGAAGAGGTGAAAACAGATCCTGATCTCCTGCACAAGGCTCCTTTATTAACCAAAGTCACACGACTGGATGAAGTGTCTGCGGCAAGAAAGCCATGTCTGAAAGGATAAAATGCCCGCACCAACAGCTGTATTCACAGATCTTGGCACTTTGGACTACCACAAGGCCCTGGATTTACAGCATAAGCTGGTGCAGGGTAAAATTGACGGAACCATAACAGAAGATTGGATTTTACTGGTTGAACATCCATCTGTTTTTACACTGGGCAGACGGGGCGGACTTGAAAACCTGTTAAAAAGTCAGGACTTTTTAAACCAAAGAGACATCGCCATTGTTCAAACCCAACGCGGTGGCAATATCACCTATCATGGCCCGGGCCAGATTGTGGTGTATCCTGTTTTTATGCTTGAGCATCATCATATCGGTATAAAAGAGTTTGTTTACAGACTTGAAGAAATCATGAAACAAACTGCCGCAGATTCAGGGATCACAACCGATCGAAACAGCAAAAATCCAGGTCTGTGGGCAGAATGCTGCAAACTTGGCAGTGTGGGGCTGACTGTTACCCACGGCGTTACCATGCACGGATTTGCTTTAAATATCACAGTGGACCTGGAACCGTTTTCATGGATCAACCCCTGTGGTCTGAATGATGTTGGTGTTACCTCGATTCAAAATGAATTGTTAAGGCAGGGTCAGGATAACCCAATATCCATGGAGACAATTAAAACCAATATTGTGTCCCATTTTTTGGATCTGTTTAAGCTTGGGAATATACAATGTTTTCACAACGCAGCAGGACAGGATGAAGCAGCTTTCAAAATATAAAATTATGTTTGAGTGGGCCCTTAAATTAGAGATCAGCCATGAATCTTATCAATAAAAAAGCAAAGCCTGCCTGGCTTAAAAAAAAATTACCCATTGGCGGAGAGTATCAGCGGGTTAAAACCCTTCTTGGGAAATCAAATCTGCATACCGTCTGCCAGGAAGCCAATTGTCCGAATATGTTTGAATGTTTTTCAAAACAGACCGCCACCTTTATGATTCTGGGCTCACACTGCACGCGACATTGCCGGTTCTGCAATGTAGGTTCTGACCATCCGGAACCCATTGACCCGGACGAACCCCGACGGGTTGCCACAGCGGTAAAAAAACTCGGGTTAACCTATGTGGTTGTGACATCCGTCACCCGAGATGATCTCGAAGACGGGGGTGCGGAACATTTTGCACAGACCATTCAGGCAATCAAGTCCCCTGCCCCAAGCGATATGCAGGTCGAAGTGTTAATTCCGGATTTTCAAGGTAGCCAGGCCGCATTAAAAATAGTGGAAGATGCAAAACCAGATGTATTAAACCATAACATTGAAACCGTTCCGTCTCTATATCATAGAGTACGTCCGGAAGCAGATTATCAGCGGTCGCTGGATCTATTGCAACATGTAAAACAGATAAATTCTTCAATGCCGGTTAAATCCGGTATCATGGTGGGTCTGGGAGAAACACGAGAAGAACTCGAACAAACCATGAGTGATCTGTTCACCCATGGCTGTGATATCATCACCATGGGTCAGTATCTGCAACCTTCAACTGCTCATCTTCCGGTTGAAAGATATTATTTACCCGAAGAATTCGGCCAGTTGGAACATATTGCCAGACAGATCGGATTTAAACAGGTGGCCGCAGGCCCCTTTGTTCGAAGTTCTTATAATGCCCGGGATTTATTCAATTTTTGAACATTTTTGCTTAAAACTGCCGGCCGTGCTGATTTCAATATAAGATGCCCCGTTCCGGGGCCCAAAATTTCCAGCCAGAACAATGATCAGATCCTCAGGTTTAAATTGTTGTTCATCAATCAACCGGCATATGGCCATTTGTATTGGTTCAGAGCTATTGGTCCCAAGGGGAATATAATCCGGGAACACACCAAAGGAAAGCGATAACTGCCGCATCACCCGCTGATCGTAAACTTGAGCATAAATGGGGTTGTCTCCCCGATAAGCAGCCAGGGCCCGGATCGAAGTCCCGGTCAATGAATCTGCAATAATTGCTTTGCTGTTCAATCTTAAAGATGCCTTAACCGCAGATTTTGCCAGATAGGCAGTTACCTTGTTGCCATTGTCATAAGGGATATCAATGTAACTGCTCTTTTTGTCTTCCACTTCCTGGGCAATCCTGGCCATGGTACGGACTGCCAGTTCAGGATATTTGCCAGAGGCTGTTTCACCGGATAACATGAGCGCATCCGTATGGTCCAGGCAGGCATTGGCCACATCAGACACTTCAGCTCTGGTGGGCCGGGGAGATTCAATCATGGAATGCAGCATCTGTGTGGCCACAATGACTGGTTTTCGTTTTTCAATACAGGTTTTGATAATCATTTTTTGAATTAAAGGAATCTGCTCGGTAGGGATTTCAACAGCCAGATCTCCTCTGGCAATCATGATCCCATAGGCATGATCCAGTATTTCATACAGATTTTCAACCCCTTCTGCATTTTCAATTTTTGCAATAATTTTGATGGGTGATTTTTTCTCGTCCAGAATTTTTTGAATGGCAATGACATCATCTTTGTTTCTTACAAAAGAATGAGCTATAAAATCCAGGTTCTGGTCGGCAGCAAATTCTATAAACGCCTTATCCTTTTGACTCAAGGCAGGCAGCGTAACATGAACAGACGGAATATTCAGGCTTTTTCTGGAGTTGATCACCCCATCATTTTCAACATAGCAGCTTAAATAATCATCTGTCTTGTCCATGACAGCGAGGGCAATCAAACCATCATCAATCATAATGGAACTGCCGACTGGAATATCTTTGACAAAATTTTCATAAGACACACAAATCATATCCTGGCTTGATTTTTCAGTGGGTGCCCCTTTGATCCGGATGGTATCTCCATATTTGACAATCAGGGGTTTATCATTGTCACAGGTTCGGATTTCAGGCCCTTTGGTATCCAGCAGAATGCCTATTTTATCAGACACCTGCCGGGTATTTTGAATCACTTCAAGTGCATTGGCATGACTCATATGGGCCGTATTCAAACGGATCACATTCATGCCGGCCTGATAGAGCCCTTTGATAAATTCAGGAGAACAATTCAGGTTAGAAATGGTCGCTACGATCTTGGTTTTTCTGGGCATAAACAAAGCCTCCTTGACTGCATAGTTTGATCATTAAATTTTCTATTTGTGTTACAACATCAATAGAGGATGTCTTAAGATGGTAATCTAAATCACTTAAAAATACCATTATCTGGTATAATTCATTGAGTGAAAAATTTTCAGATTTTTGAAACGTTAGATAGACAGGATACGCATTTTGTGGACTGGGGGCAAGAAAAAGGTCCTGGGCGAGGTCTTTTTTTAAAAGTGCCTTACCTGATAAAAAAAGTTCCCGATCTTCAATTGTTTTCATTGTTTTTTTATCCAGGGCTTCAATTTGCGGCAAGACATTGTGTTTAAACTGGTTAAACGACATCTGTTTTAAATTTGCACCGTCTGGATACAGATGGGTCAGACAATCTGTTACAAGAATCAATTTTCGAAACAGGTTTTCCAAAGATTTTAATATCTGCAATGGATGAAATCCGTCTTTTAACAAAGAATTCAAATAAAACAAGGCAGGTTTGATTTCTTTACCCATTATTGCATTGGTCAGGTTAAAAATCGGATCTTTTTTTTCCCGGACCACAACAGCCTTAACATCCTGCTGGGTAATCTGCTGACGGTCACCGACATAAGCTGATAATTTTTCAATGTTCTGGCTGAACAGGTCCAGGTTAAACCCGGTTAAATCCATTAAGGTTTGAAAAGACGGGGTATCCAGTTGTTTGTTATATTTGGACAATATCTGACCGGCCACATGCTGCATGATGGATCGCTGTTCATCCAGGTCTACCTGTCTTGCACCTTTGGCAACACTGCAGTCAATGACCATCCCTTTTTCTGAAATGATTTTATAAATTTTCTTGCGTTTGTCGCTTGCAAAGGCTGTCATCACCAGAACATGGCCTGGCGGTATTCCTTTTTCAAAAAAATCTGTCAGAAAATCAATATCAGCCGCTGTATAGTTTATACAAGATTTGTTTGTTTCTGTTTGAAACAAGGGAATATTTTCAATAATTACAATTTTTTTGGGAGTCAGAAACGAATAGGTACACACCTGTTCAACAATATCACCGACAGGGGTGATTGTGCCGTCCAGTTTTTCGATTGAAAACTTATTTTTTTCTTTTCCAAGAAGAAAGGTGCGCAAAAAGGATAATGCGTCTTTAACCAGATAGGGATCTCCACAGATCAAAAACAGATCAGGCCCCAGGTTTGGATCAACCGAGCCTAAGGTTTTAACAAGCGTATGGTGGTTAACGGTGGCCATTCACTGATCGAAAAAGTTTAATTAACAAAATACCTGCTATCACAAAAATCAGAAGCCCGATTCCCTGAGATATGGAAATAAAATCCAGAAAAAAGTCTCCCCGGAAATCTCCTCGAAAAAATTCAATGATAAACCGGAACAAAGAATACAGCATGATATAACTTAAAAAAACCATACCATTGAATCTTTTTTTTCGGGTCACCCACAACAGGATAAAAAACAACAACAGGTTGGACAACACCATATAAATCTGGGTGGGATGCAATGGTACATTCAACGGCGCAAGACTCTGGGGATGGGTAAAGGTAATGACAAACGGCAGTTCGCAAGATTCTCCATAACAACATCCTGCAAAAAAGCATCCGATCCGACCAACAGCATGGCCCAGTGCAATACCCGGAACAAGGATATCTGCCATTTTCCAGACAGTATGGTTTTTAACTTTTAAATAAACGGCTGTGGCTGTTACAGCGGTTATAAAACCGCCGAAAAACACAAGACCGCCATTCCAGATCTTAAAAATATCAATCAGGTTGTTTTTATAGGAATCAAAACTGACGATCACATATAATCCTCTGGCTCCCACCAGTGCAGATATGAGGATAATAAAATAGATATCTGTGATCGTCTCATTTTTTATTCCATGAAAGGCACCTATCTTTTGAGACACAAAGATGGCTGTCATAAAGCCTAAGGCCACAAAGAGCCCATAGGTATAAAGCGTAAAACTGCCGAAATGAAAAAGGATTGGATGCATCATTCCCCTTGTTTAAAAGTCAGGCATTTTATTAAAAAGAATATGATAAATCAATATTCCCATCCCCATGGTAATGGCAGAGTCAGCAACATTAAACGCTGGCCAGTGTGCGGTTTTGATATAAAAATCTAAAAAATCAACCACCATGCCATAGCAAAACCGGTCGATCAGATTACCCACTGCACCTCCGAAAATCAGGCAAAGACCATAAGATAAAAAAACATGATCTCTGGCGCAGCGATGATAAAACCAGAGAACAAAAAGAGCCACAATGGATGATAAAAATAAAAATATAAACTTTCTGACATTGGGTGATCCAGATGCAAAAAAGCCGAATGCACCGCCTGGGTTCATGACATAGGTGATGTTAAAAAAGTTATGAATCACCACCCATTGTTCATGAAGCGCAAAATTTGCCTTTATAAAAGCCTTGGTTGTCTGGTCAGCAACCAGAATTAAGCTGCCAACCCAGATCAATCGGGTCCAGATGTATAGACGGGTCATTGTTTCAGACCTTTTACGTTTAATTACAAAATCTTTTTTAAAACACCTGCACAGCGTTTGCAGGCTGTGGGATGATCGGCATCCTGACCAATGGTGGTATCAAACCGCCAGCATCGGTCACATTTTTCACCCGTGGATTTGTCAACCTTTATGGCAAGCCCTTCGATCTCTTTTCCTTGATACACAGCACCATCCAACTTTTGAACCAGTGTCACTTCAGACACGATAAATATATCATTTAAGGGTTCGGTCAGATTTTCAACCTGGGTTTTGAGTTCTGTATCCGGCAACTGAATTTGAATAACCGCATCCAATGGATGGCCAATCAGTTTTTTGATTCTTGCTTCTTCCAGCGCTTTGGTCACTTCCGCCCTGAGCACCAGAATATTTTCCCATTTTTCTGCAAGAGCCTTGTCTTCCCATTCAGGCTCAAGTTTGACCATGGCTTCCAGATGGACACTTTGTTTTGCATCAGAAGTTAACGGCATGTGGGTATAAATCTCATCTGCGGTAAACGGCAAAATCGGGGCCATGATTTTGACAATGGCATTTAAAATAGTGGCCATGACGGTCTGGGCATCTCTTCGAAGCGGATCATCCGGCGCAGAGGTATACAGCCTGTCTTTGATAATATCCAGATAAAAAGAGGACAGATCAATAACACAAAAATTGTGAAGCGTATGATAAATGGTATGAAACTCATAATTTTCATAGGAAGCGATTGCCCGCTTGACCACATAATGCAGTCGATGCAGAATAAACCGATCAAGCTCAGACATCCCTTTGACCGGCCGGATATCAGTTTTCAGGTCAAAATCGGAAAAGTTGCCCAGCATAAACCTGCAGGTATTTCTGATTCTTCGATAAGAATCGGATAACTGTTTAATGATATTATCAGAAATGCTCACATCCTGGCGATAATCCGCAGACGCTGCCCATAACCGCAATACATCGGCACCGTATTGTTTGATCACAGTTTCAGGGGCAACCACATTACCCACAGACTTTGACATTTTTCTGCCATTTTCATCTACAACAAAACCATGGGTTAAAACAGCTTTGTAAGGTGCATGTCCGGTTCTTCCCACACTGGTAAGCAAGGAAGAATGAAACCATCCCCTGTGCTGATCACTGCCTTCAAGATACATGTCAGCGGGTCGCTGAAGCCCTTCTCTTTCTTCTAGGACTGCAGCATGGCTGACTCCTGAGTCAAACCAGACATCCAGGATATTATGGTCTTTGGTAAAATCCGTGGAACCGCATTGTTTACATGCAGCACCTTCGGGCATAAGAAATTGAACCTCCTGATCAAACCAGATATCAGATGAGTGTTGAGTGAACAGTTCATGAATCTTATCCACAGACTCCCGGGTAACATAAACATCTTTGCATTCTTTGCAGTGGAAAACTGGAATGGGAACGCCCCAGGACCGTTGACGCGACAGGCACCAGTCCGGACGATTTTCAATCATGGAAAAGATTCTTTCTTTTCCCCAGGAAGGTATCCAGTGAACATTATTGATCTCTTCCAGGCTTTTTTTACGAAGATCCATTTTATCCATTGAGATAAACCACTGGGGTGTGGACCGATAAATAACCGGCTGTTTGCATCTCCAGCAATGGGGATAAGAATGGGATAATTTTTTATTGCTCAGCAACAGATTAAGGCTTTCAAGTTTTTCATTGACACTCACGTTGGCCTTGAAAATAAACTGCCCACCGAAAAGTTCCACATCATTTGAAAAAACACCATTGTCTTCAATCGGAGAATAACAGTCCAAACCATATCGTTTGCCCACAATATGGTCATCTGCTCCATGTCCGGGCGCTGTATGAACGCAACCTGTACCTGCCTCAAGCGTGACATGATCTGCTAGCATAATCAAAGAATCCCGGTCATAGATGGGGTGTTTACAGCATCTGTTTTCAAGGTCCTTGCCAGACAATTCTTTTATAATGGTATAATTGTCAATTTTGCATTCCTTCATGGCATTTTCAACCAGATCCCGAGCTAAAATCAAAATGCCATGATCAGTGGTTTTCACTGCCACATAAACAAAGTCAGGATGCAGGCTGATCCCTAAATTGGCAGGAATGGTCCAGGGGGTGGTGGTCCAGATCACAACAAAAATATCTTCTGTCACTCCGGGAATAAGATCAGAAAGGTCATCTTTAACCGGGAATTTTACATAAATGGATGGAGAGGTATGATTATCATATTCAATTTCAGCTTCTGCCAGAGCGGTTTGACAAGAACAACACCAGTAAATGGGTTTTTTGCCCAAAAACATATCTCCTGACAAGGCAAACTCACCGCACTCTTTGGCAATTCTGGCTTCATAGGGATAGTTCATGGTCAGATAGGGGTTGTCCCAGTCCCCCATAACACCGAACCGCTTAAACTCTTCTCTCTGGATATCCACAAAACCGGCAGCATAAGAACGGCATTCCTGTCTGATCTGAACTTCGGTCATCTCTTTTTTCTTATTACCCAGTTTTTTATCCACATTGTGTTCAATGGGAAGACCATGGCAATCCCAACCCGGAACATAGGGTGCGTCAAACCCGGCCATCTGTCTGGACCGGACAATAATATCCTTTAAAATTTTGTTTAATGCATGACCCATATGCAGATGACCATTGGCATAGGGAGGACCATCATGAAGAATAAAAAGCGTTCTGCCTTTGGATTGTTCTCTTAATTTCTCATAGATTTTGTTTTTTTCCCACTCTTTGAGCTGCACAGGTTCCCGCTGTGGCAGATTGGCTTTCATGGCAAATTGGGTTGTCGGCAGATTCAAGGTTTCTTTATAATCCATTATTCCTCCGGGGTTCGGACTCGTTGATATTCTAATATTGAACTTGTGTTTGTATGTCGAAACCTGAAAATTGTCAAGAAATATCAGGAAAATCAGCCAACAAGAAGTCTGCAACCAGGAAAAATTTGTGGAAAATTTTATGCAGCGCTGGGGTTAAGGCAATGGTGTCAATTTAATCACATATCGTTCAGACTTTTCAAAAGGAAGCTGATAATGTTTTGTGATGATTGTGTATTTTTCCTGCATGTCGGAAGTGACCTCCTCCAATCCCTGCCTGCCTTTCATGGCATACAGACTGCCACCCGGTTTTATAAATGGATGTGCAAGATCGATATATTTTGACAGATCGGCAAATGCCCGGGATATAACCCCATCAAATTGTCTGGCATATTGGTCATCAAAGTTAAGATCTTCAACCCGTGAATGAACTGCATCAATACCGTTCAGATCCAATAATCGAATCACATGTTTTAAAAAATTTATTTTTTTGCGGACAGAATCAACCAGCACAACCCGTATTGACGGATTCATAATTTTGATAACAATGCCGGGAAATCCGCCTCCTGACCCCATGTCCATCATTTGGTGATCATTTTCCAACAGGGACATAACCGCAATTGAATCAATAAAATGTTTTTCAGCAACCTGCAAAGGATCTTTTATGGCAGTCAGGTTGATTTTTTTATTCCAGGCCATAAGCTCTTCTGCATATTGCGTCATCTTCCTGATCTGCAAAGCCGTGGCCTCAATTTTCAGCAATTGTAATCCATTTGTCAGGTGGCGGATAAATTCGGGCATAAGTAATATTTTTTTTAAAATTAAGCGTGAAAATACTTGACAAATATAGGTTAAAAACATAGTATAATCGCTTTTATACGCTAAGTTTAACTGCGGTTTCACACTAACAAAATCAAAATAATTTAGCAATAAAAAATAGTCAGAATCCTTTATAACAATCACCTCACACAGATGATAAAATGGATTGTTTATAAAGATGAACGCTTATTTAAAAGGATGATTTAAAAAATGATCAGAGATTTGGAAAGGGTCAGGAATATCGGAATCAGTGCTCATATTGATTCTGGTAAAACCACGCTGACTGAAAGAATTCTATTTTATACAGACAGAATCCATCAGATTAATGAAGTCAAAGGCAAAGATGGTGTCGGTGCTATCATGGACTCCATGGATCTGGAAAGAGAACGCGGCATTACCATTGCTTCGGCTGCCACCTACTGCGAATGGAACAAGCACAATATCAATATCATAGACACTCCTGGCCATGTGGATTTTACCGTTGAAGTGGAACGGTCATTGCGAGTTCTGGATGGCGTCATCCTGGTGCTGTGTTCTGTATCCGGTGTTCAATCCCAGTCCATTACGGTTGATCAGCAGATGAAACGGTATCAGGTTCCCTGCATTGCCTTTGTGAACAAATGTGACAGATCCGGTGCCAACCCGCACAAAGTTGCAAGGCAGCTCAGAGATAAACTGGGCCACAATTCGGTTATGATGCAATTGCCCATTGGTCTTGAAGACAAACATGAAGGAATAATAGACCTGGTTACCATGAAAGCCTGCTATTTTGAAGGTGACAATGGCGAAAAAATGGTTACCAAAGATATTCCGGCTGACATGCTTGAACAAGCCCGGACAGCAAGAGAACAAATGATAGATGAAGTTTCTCTTTTTTCTGAAGCCCTTACTGATGCCATTCTTGAAGAAACCCAAATCACAGAAGAAATGATCATGGGTGCGGTTCGAACCGGAACCATAGCCCGTAAAATGACCCCGGTTTTTCTGGGGTCTGCCTATAAAAACAAAGCGGTTCAACCATTGTTAAATGCAGTTGTTGCGTATCTTCCCTCTCCATTGGACATTGATAACGAAGCCCTGGACATGAATAACAATGGAGAAACAGTTATCCTGGAAAGCAAGTTTGATAAACCCAGCGTTGCCCTGGCGTTTAAACTTGAAGATGGCCAATATGGCCAGTTGACCTATATCAGGGTCTATCAGGGATGTATCAATAAGGGAGACACCCTTATCAATTCAAGGGACGACAGAAAAGTCAAGATCGGTCGCCTGATTCGGATGCATTCATCTCAAATGGAAGAAGTTACAGCTATCCCGGCCGGTCACATCGGCGCCATGTTTGGTATTGATTGTGCGTCAGGCGATACCTTTGTTGATCCATCGATCAATTATTCCTTACTTGCCATGCATATCATGGAACC
This sequence comes from Pseudomonadota bacterium, assembly GCA_043827005.1. Classification (GTDB taxonomy): domain Bacteria; phylum Desulfobacterota; class Desulfobacteria; order Desulfobacterales; family Desulfobacteraceae; genus Desulfobacula. The sequence goes on from JBDRPM010000123.1 coordinate 11,360, forward strand.
GGTTATCTCCTTATCCATTATACCCAAGGACAACAAAGCCCAGATCAATATGTCAAAAGCCTTGAACCGGTTTACCAAGGAAGATCCCACATTCAGGACCTATGTTGATAGTGAGACCAATGAGACCATTATCCAGGGCATGGGTGAACTTCATCTTGAAGTTTATGTGGAACGAATGAAAAGAGAATATAACGCAGAAGTTATGACTGGCCAGCCAAGAGTTGCCTATAGAGAAACCATTACCAGAAAAGCGCTGTTTAATTATACCCATAAAAAACAAACCGGCGGTGCAGGACAATATGGTCGGGTTTCAGGCTATATGGAACCCATTGAAGAAGATTTTGAATTTGTCAATAAAGTTACCGGGGGCCGAATTCCCTCCAATTACATCCCGGCATGTAAACAGGGATTTGAAGCCTGCATGGTAAAAGGCCCAAGTCTTGAGTTCCCGGTTACAGGTGTTCGAGTAACCCTTGAAGATGGCGCATATCATGCGGTTGACTCTTCTGATATGGCATTTAAAGCTGCTGCCCGGGGTGGATTCCTAGAAGCATATGCCAAGGCAAAACCTGTTATTAAAGAACCCATCATGAAAGTGGTCATTGAGACTCCCAATGAATTCCAGGGTACCTGCATGGGCCTTATCAACCAGAGACGGGGAATTATTCAGGGTTCGCAGGAAGAAGGGGTTATGTCTGTTATTGAATCCCAGGTTCCGCTTGCTGACATGTTTGGTTTTTCCACTATTCTTCGATCCGGAACCCAGGGGAAAGCTCAGTTTTCAATGGAATTTTCAAGCTACAAACAGGTACCGCAATCTGTTTCAGAAGAAATTGCCAAAAAGAAATTAGAAGAAAAATCTAAAACCAAATAAGTTTTATATATTTGAAGAGAGGGAACATGTTAAGAAAAGATCTCATTCTCAGAAGCCCGGTCAACACATGCCTGGGTATTGAAAATAACACAAATGGCAAATTCGGAGCCGTTCTTTCACGAGCCGGCGTTGGCAAAACAGCCTTTCTTGTCCAGATTGCCTTAACTCAGCTGTTGAACAATGAAAAAACAGTGCACATCAGTCTGGTTGATTCCATGGAAAAGATCAATGTCCGGTATTCAGAAGGATATACCAACCTGATTGACTCCATTGGATATGTTGACCCCCAGAAGGCACTTCGATTGTGGGAAGATATCAACCCCAACAAAGTGGGCATCTGTTATACTGAAACAACATTTAGTACGGATAAAATCAGGGACTTTCTGAAAAGTTTTAAAAAAGCTGATCTCCCCCTGCCGTCCATCATGGTTATTGACGGTATCAACTTTGATACTGATGTATCAAAAACACTTGATGAACTCGAAGTCATTAATGAAGAGTTTTCCATCTTTATCTGGTTTTCAATGAAAAACCACAGGGAAGAAAACCTTTGTGAGGATGGTTTCCCCATCCAGCTTGAAAAATACAAAGACCGGTTTGAAAAAGCCATTTATCTGAACCCTGTGGAAGACAAGATTGAAGCTGTCATCCTGAAAGACGGAGAGAAAACAGATCAACGATTCATGCTTGATCCTGCCACCATGATGATGCTGTAAGATAAAAAGCTTTAAATAGCTATACTGGAATAAAAACGCCGCCTGTCAATTCTATTGATCAGCGGCGTTTTTATATTTTAAAAAATCCCTTTGGTTTTTTTGCCCCCTCCCCCTGCAGATTTTCTCCCTTTAAAAGATAACAAAAACATAAAAACAAAATTATTATTTCAATAACTTCTTAAATGTTTGGTTTTTGAGAAAAAAAATGAAAATAATTGCAAAATCCAGGGTTTACCCTGATTGATTTTTTATTTTTTTCTTATTAAGTAGAGATAAGTAATGATTCAGGCTTTCTTATAAAATTTGGAGGGTGTTAAAATGAAAAACCTATTTTTCATTGTGATTGTTTTTTGTTCCATTTTCATATCAACATTAGTGTTTGGACAGATGCAGGGAGTTGAGACGGCTGAACCAGTTATTGTTTATAAAGGTACTTTTGTCGTTAATGGAGATAAAGATACGTATTATCCGGTTGTTTTTAAAAATGGGAGTCAATACATTATTAATCATTTGAAAATCTACAGGGGTTATAGTGAAACTGGACCATCAGAGCTATCGACTACCCATAAAGGTTCGCTTTTGCTTGAAATTGACACCAATTATGGAGGATGGGGGGGAAGCATATATGATTACAGGATTATGGATTTAAGGCAAAAATATCATGATACTTTTGCCGGTGCCGCCCACGGTATGCACAACAAAGGATTTATCATATGGTTACGTGGAGGAGGATTTGTGTACCACTATGAATCAGATAAAAAATCATATCTTCAAGTCGCTTATGACACAAACACTTTAATTTATGATAGCAAAATAGATTCCTATGATGTATATGCGCCTGCTTTTCGAACCATACCAGATACAAATGCAATTAATTCACATAGTATCAATCACATTTCCTATTTGTCAACAAGCGGCAATGTCGGTATTGGGACAAAGAACCCCGAACATAAGCTCTCAGTAAAAGGAGCCATTGGGGCACAAGAAATTATTGTGACCCAAAATATTGCTGCAAATAATTTGATATTAACCAATACTTCCTGGGCAGATTATGTTTTTGA